>JAZSBL010000001.1:0-59876 GCA_045602385.1 Eubacteriales bacterium
CATCTTAAATGACCTCCTTTGTTGTTTTTATTGTGCAGTTGGTAGCCGCACTCTCATTATACAACAAAGGAGTTTTTTTGTCATTATCAACTATGCAATCCTTACCGAACCACGCGTCTAACGCGTGGTTTTACTATACAACAAAAAAGCCGACGCGTCGCGTCGGCTTTTTAAATTTTATTTATTCAACTGAAATTACGTAGTCGTAAAGAGGCTGACCGCCGTAGATAACGGCAACGTCACAGCCGCCGCCTACTCTCTCGGAGATAAGCGCGCCGTACTCCTCTGCCTGCTCCTCGCTGACACCCTCACCGTAGAACACGGTGATATACATAGCTCCCGTCATTCCGCGTACAAGCTGCTTTGCGCATGTATAGCTGTCGTTTGCGACACATGCGATCTTGCCCTCTACAAGACCTAAGAACTGACCCTTCTTGATGTTGAAACGGTCGATCTGAGTATCTCTTACCGCGTATGTGACAGACATGGAAGTGACCATTCCCATGGCCTCCTTCATCTCTCCTACGATATCCTCGGTCTCGCCGTCGGGATTGTATGCGATCATAACGCTCATGCCCTGAGGAACAGTCTCCGTAGGAATAACGATAACCTGTCTTTCTGTGATTATCTGCGCGGCTTGATTTGCAACCATGCAGATATTCTTGTTGTTGGGAAGGATAAATACGATCTCCGAAGGTGTCTTCATGACCGCGTCAATAATATCCTGTGTCGAGGGGTTCATTGTCTGGCCGCCGGTTATGATATTGTCAACTCCGACGTCGCGGAACATTGCGCTGATTCCCTCGCCCATGCAAACGCTTACAAAGCCGTATTTCTTCTCTATCGGAACGAACTTGGGCTCCTCCTCCGCGGGCTCTGCAGCTCCCGCGTCCGCAACAAGCTCGGTATGCTGATTTCTCATGTTCTCGATCTTGACCGTCGCAAGGCTACCGAACTCGATCGCCTTTGTAAGAACCGCGCCGGGGTCGTTTGTGTGAATGTGGAGCTTGATTATCTGCTCGTCGTCAACGAATACCGCGCTGTCGCCAATGCTCTTGATAAACTCGTAAAGCTCGCCGGACGTGTCCTCACCAAGATACTTCTCGTTCTTATCAACGATACACTCGGTGCAATAACCGAACTTGATATCCGCAGAATTAAACTCTGTAAAGTCAGCCGCGCCCTTCACCTCGGACTCAACCGCCTTCTTCTCCTCCGCAACGTAGGGGTTACCCTCAAGCGCGGCTACCATACCCTTGAGCACACAGACAAAGCCCGCGCCGCCCGCGTCAACAACTCCGGTCTGCTTCAAGACGGGAAGCATCTCGGGTGTCTGCGCCAGCGCATCCTCCGCGCACCTCAGTACAACGTCAAAGAGCTCCTTGACAGTAATATCATTATTTGCAAGGTAAGCCTTTTCAGCTCCCTCGCCCGAAAGTCTCATAACTGTAAGTATTGTTCCCTCGGTAGGCTTCATTACCGCACGGTAAGCCTCGGTAGTTCCTCTCTTCAAGGACTCCACTACCTTGATGGCATCCGCCTCGTCAACGTCCTTGAGCGCCTTCGCAAAGCCGCGGAAGAAAAGCGAAAGGATAGCGCCCGAGTTTCCTCTTGCGCTTCTGAGCATTAGGCCGGCAACCTTATCCGCGGTTGCGCCTACGCCCTTTCCGTCGGGCGCCTGTCCTACCGTGCTCATGGTAAGGCTCATGTTGATACCCGTGTCACCGTCCGGTACGGGGAAAACGTTGAGGTTATTGATCTCCTCCATCTTGTTATTGAGGAGTGCCGCGCCCGAAAGCGCCATTGAGCGATATAAGCTACCTGTCAGTTTCATAGTTAAATCTCCAAAAATTATCTTTCAGTTGCCACGAAGAAAAGCGCGAGAGTTCCGGGACCGGAATGCGCTCCTATAACGGGGCCTGTATAATAGATCAGAATATCATTGATGCCAAACTCGGCTCTTACCATATCGGCAAGCTTCTCGGCATCCTCGATGCAATCACCGTGGCAGATATACACGGTCTGCTTTTCGGGCTCGTTCGCGGTTGCCTTCATCTTCTCGAAAAGCGCCTTGATAGATGCGTCTCTTCCGCGCGCCTTTGCCATGTTTATGAGCTTGCCCTCGTTATCCATATGCATAACCGGCTTTATCTGCAACACCGTGCCCATAACCGCGGTTGCAGCGGAAACGCGTCCTCCGCGCTTCAGGTAAACGAGGTCATCAACCGTAAACCAGTGAGCCAAATTCGGAACAAGCTCCTTGATGTAGGCAGCATTCTCTTCAATGTCCGCGCCCTCGTTCTTCTTGTCTACCGCATACTTTACAAGTAAGCCCTGACCAAGTGAGGCGCAAAGTGAATCGACTACTGCTATCTTGACGTTCGGATATTTCTCCACGACCTCCTCAGCCGCGTTTCTGCCCGCCATATACGTTGCGGAAAGACCCGACGAAAAGCCGATGTAAAGAATGTCCTTCCCTTCCTGTGCTATCTCCTCAAAAAGAGCTACGAATCTGTCCATATTTGCCGCAGAGGTCTTTGCGGTGTGCTTATTACGCATGTATACGTAAAATTCTTTGGGGTCTATCTCATGGTTGAGAAATGAGCCCACACCGTCGATCGTTACCTCAAGCGATAGAGTCCTTACACCCCACGCATCAACCATTTCACGGGGAAGATCACACGAGGAGTCTGTTACAATAACGTAATCTTTCATTTCGGTTCTCCGTTCTGCCGTCCGGGACGGCGTGATATATTTATGTATTCATGATGGAATATGATCAAAATATAGAAAGTCAACAATCAATTAATTATACACCATATTTTCCCTTTTGTCAAGTTTTTTGACCCTCGTTTATGCAATTAGGCTTTATTTAGTTTCTCTTTCTTTGTCACAATGCCCAAATCAGGCCTTTATTTAGCCTGATACAAATCTATAAAAAGCTTCTTCACGCTCTCTTTCCGGTTGACAAACAATTCATAATGTGTTACAATAAACGGGTACGAAAGTATTTTATGGAAGGTATATATGACTACTGTAATCATAGCGGAGAAGCCGAGCCTTGCCCGCAACATCGTTGAGGGAATACAGCAGATGGACAGCTGCAAGCTTCAAAGGAAGAACGGCTATTTTGAGGGAAACGGATACATTGTAACGTGGGCATTCGGTCACCTTTTTTCGCTATGCGATATAGAGGATTACACCGGTGGGGATCCCGCGGCGCGGTGGAGCCTTGACACTCTCCCCTGCTTCCCCGATGAGTTTAAATATAAATTGAAGCTCGGCAAAGATAAAAAGGTCGACCAGGGTGTCGCAAATCAGTTCATGACCATAAAATATCTCTGCTGCCGCGAGGACGTTGACCGCATAGTCAACGCGGGAGACTCCGACCGCGAGGGAGAGATAATCATAAGGCTTTGCGTTATGAATACGGGCGCGCTTGATGGGGGCAACCGCTCCTTTATGCGCCTTTGGCTTCCCGATCAGACCCCGGAGACCATCGGTAAAGCCATAAAGGAAATGAAAAGCGAGGACGAGTATCAGAATCTCGCGGACGAGGGCTTTGCCCGCACCTACATAGATTGGCTGTACGGCGTCAATCTTACCCGCTACGCCACACTTAAAACAGGCATGCTCTTGCGCGTAGGACGTGTTATCGTGCCGATAGTCCGCGCGATATACGACCGTGATCTGGCAATTCGAAACTTTCAGCCCGACATATATCTCGCCGCCGTCTCAAAGGAAAAGACCAAGGGCGAAGAGATAGAGCTTGTGAGTAAAGTCAAGCTTGAAAAGGATCAGAGGGCCGAGGCTGAGGCTCTTTGCGCAAAGTACAACGCAAGTGAAGCACGAGTCATCTCCAAAAAAACAAAAAAGGAGACAGTAAATCCCGGCAAGCTCTTTTCCCTTTCAAAGCTCCAGAACGTGCTTAGCAAAAAGTATAAGATGAGCATGACCGACAGCCTTGCGATCGTTCAGAAGCTTTACGAGGAGGGATACCTCACATATCCCCGAACCAACTCCGAATACCTTGCGACAAACGAAAAGGACAAGGTCAAAAAGATAATCGGTGTTATCAAAAATCTCGGTTATCCCGTAGTATTTAAGGATAAAAAGACTATATTCGACGACTCCAAGATAGAGAGCCACTCTGCTATCACTCCTACCTTCAAGATACCGAAGAAGGAGCGACTTACCGAAAACGAGATGATCGTTTACCAAACGGTTTTCCGCCGCTTCGTATCTGTTTTCTGCGCCGAGGAGTGTCTTGCCCAAAAGACAGAGATCGTCATCGACGTAGGCGGCTACGAGCAGTTCACACTCAAAGGCGTTATCATTGTCCAAAGAGGATTTTTGCGCTTCGATGACAGCGAAAGAAAGGACAAAATACTCCCGCCTCTTGAGGTGGGCGACCTTGTCAATATAAACTTCCACCCCGTAGAGAAGCAAACAAGTCCGCCAAAGCACTACACCGTTGAAACGCTCAACAACTACCTCAAAAACCCATTCCGCGAGGATAAGGCGGCTGCCGAAAAGGCTGCAGCTGAGAGGGCTGAGGCAGATGGCGAGGTTGAGAACGACGAGGAGGACTATAAGGCTATATTCGCAGGTCTTGAGCTTGGAACAGAGGCTACCCGCACGGGAATCATAGACAACGCGATAAAATCGGGATATATAAGTCTGAAAAAGGACGTCTATACCATTCTCCCCGGCGGCGAATACCTCATCGAGCAGCTGACGCAGATGGGAGTGTCGATGGACAAATACAAGACAAGCGAGCTTGGTCAGGCGCTCAAGAAGGTATACCGCGGCGACATTACCGTAAACGACAGCGTTCTGCTTGCCGAAAAGGAGATAGCAGATATCTTTGCGCGCAAGCAAGCGACGCTTGAGACCGATACCGATACCGGATTTTACGGCGACAAGGTCGGAGTCTGCCCCGTTTGCGGCAAGGATGTCGTCAAGGGTAGATACGGCTACGGCTGTATGGGATATAAGGAAGGCTGTAAATTCAAAATAGGCAGCTTTATCTGCAAGCGAACCATCTCCATCTCAAACGCAAGAAAAATACTTTCAGAGGGCGTTTCCTCTGAAATTCAGGGCTTTGTTTCAAAGAACGGAAAGCCCTTCAACGCGCGACTCAAGCTTGACGGCGACAAGGTCGTGTTTGATTTTACAAAATAAAAAGACGGTCACACCGACGGTGTGACCGTTTTTTATTTATACCGTTTGTGCAACCGTTATCTCGCAGGTGGAGATATCCTTATGATCATCGTCGAGAATTATCTCACCGATAGAGTCGGCGCGCACAAATCCCGAAACGGGATTTTTAACGCTTACGATATTACCCTTGACGGTAGCCTCGACCTCACTTCTTTCAAAGGAAAGGTCGGTGCCCTCCATAATGCAGTCCTCTAGCACCAAGCCCTTGCAGTAGCAAAGGGGCTGAGTTCCCGATATCTTGCAGCGCACCAGCTTAAGATTTTCGGAGTACCATGCGAGATATTCGCCCGCAACCACGCTGTCGTAAACGGTTACGTTCTTTGCATGCCAGAAGGCGTCCTTGGTCTTGAATTCGCAATTTCTAAAAGTCGCGTTCTCTATGTACTGAAAGGAATATTTGCCTGTCATGGTGAGGTTTTCAACATTCATATCCCTACATTCAAAAAAGGGATACATGGAATTTAGCGTACAATCCTTTATAGAAAGTCCTCTGCATCTCCAGCCGAATTCCTCTGAGTTTATATCGCAATCGGTAAGGCTTACTCCCTCACATTCGCGAAGCGCCTTGATTCCGTGGAGCCTGGAGTCGCTTATCCTGACGTCACTGTCGTACCAAAGCGCGGCGCGGCATTTCTCTGTCATATGCGCCCCTGTTATCATGGCATCATCAACGTGCCAGAACGGATAGCGCAGATTGAAATAGCAGCCTCGCACGGTGATATTTCTGCACTCCTTGAGCGCGGATTCACCGTCTGCCTCGCCGTCAAAACGACAGCCAACGACCTCCGAATCCCTCAGCCCGTACAGAGCGCGTTCCTCGTCATACTGTTTGTTCTCAAATTTCATTTTAAATCCTAAGTCAAAAATTATATATCTCTTCTGCCCTCAAGCGCGCGGTAAAGTGTTATCTCGTCTGCATATTCAAGGTCGCTTCCCATGGGAACGCCGTACGCAAGGCGAGTCACCTTTACGTCATCAAACGCCCGAAGCAGCCTTGAGAGATACATAGCGGTGGCCTCGCCCTCAACCGTCGGGTTGGTCGCGATAATGACCTCCTTGATCTCGCCCTCGTTTATACGCTCAAGCAATTCTCTTGTTTTGAGCTTGTCGGGAGTGATTCCGTTCATCGGGGAGATAACGCCGTGCAAAACATGATAAAGGCCCTTATATTCCCTGACCTTCTCCATAGACATAACGACCTTGGGGTCGGATACTATACAGACCGTTCTTCTATCCCTGCCCTCGTCGGCGCAGATGGGGCATATGTCGCGGTCTGTGATGTTCTGGCATATCGGGCAGAGGTGTATCTTCTCCTTCGCCTCGATTATCGCCTGCGCGAAATCCGCCGCCTCCTCGTCAGTCATATCAAGCACGGAAAACGCCATTTTCATGGCGTTCTTTTTTCCTATTCCCTGAAGTGAGCCGAACTTCTCCGCAAGCCTTTGCAGAGACTCTATATATTCAGCCATATCAGAACATAGAGGGCATTCCCATGCCCTGGGTTATCTTGCCCATTTCATTCTGGTTAACCGTCTCAACACGCTTGATCGCCTCGTTTACAGCGGCAACAAGTATATCCGAAAGTGTCTCAATATCGTCGGGATCTACTATCTCGGGCTGAATATCGATGCCGAGGATCTCCTTCTTACCGTTGATCTTGACGGCAACAACGCCGCCGCCTGCCTTTATCTCGTATTCGCGGGAATCAAGGTCCTCCTGCAGAGTTGCCATGTCCTCCTGCATCTTCTGCGCCTGACGAAGCATTGCCTGCATATTCTGCGCTCCGCCGCCCATTCCCTTCGGTATGTTTGCTCTCATTTTATTGTCCTCCGTGTATTGTATTTAAGTTTATCGGTTATCCCTCGGCAGCCTCAATGATCTTATCGATAAGTCCGCCGCTCTTCTTTTCGGTCTCACATTCGTATTTTACCTGCGAGGTCGCATAGGGTCTTCCCATAACCTCACCGACAGCTCCCGTAAACAAGGTCTCGCCGCCGAACGTTTTTATACTGTTTATTGCAAACGAATCGGCAAATTTTAAAACGATATTCTCGTTCTCGTCAACGTACCACTTCGCGCTTTTGAAGAAAGGCGCGGTTATTGGATCTCTGCCGCTCATTATCTCGATCGCCTCTGCGCGCTTTTTAAAGGGCTTCAGCGTGCGTACCGCTCCGTTATCCGCAATCGCGCTGACTGCGGCCTTTGCCACTGTCGGCTTTTTCTCTGCGGGGGGCTGTGCCGCTCTCGGCGCGTCGTCGCGGAACATATCATCATCGTCGCTCTGCTTTGATGCTCTCGGTGAGCGGCGCGCGGGCTTTTCCACAGGCGCACAAGCAGGCTTGCCCTCTGCCTCTTCGCTTGTCGCGATCTTGACTCCCGATGCCACCGCGCTCTCAAGCGCGGATATTCTTGCAAGCATCGCATCTGGCGAGCTTGAGAGCTTCGCGTCACACATACGGACGAGCGTAAGCTCGGCAACTATTCTGCGGATCGCGTTTGCGCGCGTCATAGTAAGAAGCGCGTCGTTCAGTATCTCTGTGTGATACGTCAGAAGCTCCGCGGAAAACAGTCTTGCAAGCTCTGTCAGCTCATCGGTCTCACTGTCGGTAAGGTCGAGATATCTTGCGGGCTCCCTTGAATTTTTAACTATCAAAAGGTCGCGGTATACCGAGATCAGCTCCTGCCAGAACACCGCGATATCGCGAGACGATCTGACGGTTTCGTCCACGGCCTCAAATATCCTCTCATAGTCCTTATCGGCAATAGCGCGAACTACCTCAATAAGCTTTCCTCTGCCGCCAAGACCAACCGTCTCGGCAACAAGGGCGTCGTCAATAAGACGGCGGCTTCCCGCGCAAAGGTCAAGCAGACTGATAGCGTCTCGCATACCTCCCTGCGCGTGCTTTGCAAGTATGGTTGCGGCGCTCTCTGTTATATCAATATTCTCTGCCGCCGCGATCTTTATAAGATGGTCGCGCAGCACATCGGTAGTGATACGCCTGAAATCAAAGCGCTGACAACGCGAAATAATAGTTGCGGGGAGCTTGTGAAGCTCTGTCGTAGCCAAAATAAAGACTACGTGCTCCGGCGGCTCCTCAAGTGTCTTTAGCAAGGCGTTGAACGCGCTGGGCGACAGCATATGTACCTCGTCTATGATATAAACGCGGTATTTCAGATTCGAGGGCGAATATACGACCTCATCGCGGATATCTCTGATATTGTCAACGCCGTTATTTGATGCGGCGTCCATTTCAAGAACGTCGGTAGCGGCGCCCGAATCAATAGACAGGCACGCGGAGCATTTACCGCAAGGATTGCCGTTTTCGGGAGAAAGACAGTTTACCGCCTTTGCAAGGATCTTGGCGCATGACGTCTTGCCCGTTCCCCTTGAACCGCAGAAAAGATAAGCGTGCGAAAACTTTGAATTTTCCACCTCATACTTCAGAATAGACGTAATATGATCCTGACCGCAGACCTCGTCAAAGGTTCTCGGCCTCCATTTTCTATAAAGAGCCTGATGCATATCCTTCCTCCTATACTAAAGATTCGATCATAAGATAAAAATCAAGTGTGCGCCGCAAAACGAGACCATACACCGTAAAATCGAACCTCGCCTCCACGCGATCTTCATACACTCTGCTCAAGGCAGGCACCCCTGCGGCACATCGGGTTAACCGCTTAATGCTGCTTGGTTCCCCATCTGACATGGTTCACAGCTCCCAATTGCGCAAGACCCGCCTCTCATCACAAAGAGTAGGACTCAATTCGAAAAGGTCTGATCCTCAAATACGGGATCCACCCCTGCTGTAGCGGATTTCAGGTGCAGGGCTCCGCTAAATCCCCGGCTGGTATGGCCTCGTTTCACAGCGCACACTGTGAATATACAGTCCAAACGGACTTTTGTTATTATAGCACACTATTGACTATTTTTCAATAGCTTTTATAAAATTTAAATATTTGTTCTCAAATTTGCCTCGCCTTTTGTCAATGGCAGTCGAACCAGGTATCGCCTATCTCGGCCTCGACCTTAAGAGGAACGCTAAGCTTTACCGCGTTCTCCATCTCACTTATAAGAAGCTTGTAGACCTCGTCGGCATGCTCGCGTCGCGCTTCGACCAAAAGCTCATCATGCACCTGAAGCAATAGCCTTGCCTCAAGTCCGCTCTCCTTTAGCTTTTTATCAACGTTTATCATGGCGATCTTGATGATGTCCGCGCTTGTTCCCTGTATCGGGCTGTTTCTCGCGATCCTCTCGCCGAAATTGCGCACCATCTTATTGGGGGCTGAAAGCTCGGGGATATAGCGGCGGCGCGAGAACATTGTGACGGTGTATCCGTCATTCTTTGCGCCTTCTATCGTATCCTCAAGATATTTTTCTATTCCGCTGTAGCTTGAAAGATAGCTCTCAATATATTCCTTTGCCTGCGCGCGTGAGATCTTGAGATCGTCGGCAAGCGAGAAATCTCCCATTCCGTAAAGGATTCCGAAGTTTACCGCCTTTGCCCTCTTTCGCATCTCGACGGTCACGTTTTCGGGCGAAACGCCGAACACGCGGCAGGAGGTCGCGGTGTGTATATCCTCTCCCGACACGAATGCCGCGGTCATATGCTCGTCGCCCGACATATGCGCAAGAACGCGCAGCTCTATCTGCGAGTAGTCGGCATCTATCAGAACGTGGTCGGCATCACTTGCGGTGAAATATTTGCGGAAGCGTCTGCCCGCCTCTGTTCTTATCGGAATATTCTGCAAATTAGGATTTGCGGAGGAAAGTCTGCCCGTCGCGGTCCCCGTCTGCTTGAAGGTGGTGCGGCATCTTGAGTCAGAGCCAATAGTCTTGAGCAATCCGTCGACGTAGGTTCCCTTGAGCTTGGTCACCTGTCTGTATTCAAGAATATCGTCGATTATCGGGTGGTAGCGGCGCAGTCTTTCAAGCACGTCCGCGCTTGTCGAATATCCCGTCTTGGTCTTCTTTCCCGACGGCAGCATAAGCTTCTCGAAAAGCACCTCGCCAAGCTGCTTTGGAGAGTTGATATTGAACTCCTCGCCCGCCGCCATGAATATTCTCGATTCAAGCGCGGTTGCGATATCGTCAAGCTCACGGCCGTATTCGCTGATTCCGTCGCAGTCAACGCGGCAGCCGACAAGCTCCATGTCGCAAAGGACCGCCGCAAGCGGCATCTCTATCTCGTAAAGAAGCGAGAGCTGCCCGCTGCATTTAAGTCTTTCCTCTATTTTCTGCCACATTCTCGCGACGTAGGTAACAGAGCAGATATTCTCATCAACGACTTCGCCGAGATATGTGGTAACAAGGCGTTCAAGATCGTATGAATTCTGGTTCGAGTCGTCAACGTAAGAAGCAAGCATGACATCAAAGTAACAGCCTCGCCAACAGAGTCCGCGAGCTTCAAGCGCTTGATATACGCTCTTGCAATCAAGGCAAATTATCTTATGGCTATTAAGAAAATCAATCAACTCGCCGTCGATGCTTTCCAGTGTATAAACGGTCTTACCGTCGCAGAGCCTTGCATACTCACCGTCAAGGTCAAACGCGAAACATTCGCCATTAAGCGTCTTAAGCTCGCCCGGAGCAATATTTCTCTTCTCCGCAGCGCAGCACTCGTCCGCCTGCTCCGCCCTCACCTCGGGCTCGTCCTTATCAAGAGAAAGCTTTTTGATAGCGCCGAGAAGCTCGTAGCGCAAAAGCAGGGCGCGCGCCGCCTTGCGGTCTACACCTTTGTATTCAATATCCGAGAGCGTTATTCCAAGCGGAACGCTCTTACAAATAGTTGCAAGAGTTTTTGAGATATAGGCGCTCTCCTTGCCCGCAGAAAGCTTGGTCTTAACAGAATTGGTAAGACCCATCTTTTCGATGTTTTCGTATATTCCGTCAAGGCTTCCCGCCTCGGCTATCAGCTTGAACGCGGTCTTCTCGCCGATTCCGGGAACACCGGGGATATTATCCGAGCTATCACCCATAAGCGACTTTACGTCAACGTACTGATCTGCGCCAACACCGTATTTTTCAATGAACGCCGCCTCGTCAAAGACAACGGTATCGGTGTTCGTTGCAAGCAGAACGCGCGTTGTCTTGCTGATAAGCTGAAGCGAATCGCGGTCACCTGTCAGCACGTACGCCTCCGTGTCGCCCTCCTCCTCTGCCATGTTCGAGAGCGTTCCGAGTATATCGTCTGCCTCGTAGCCCTCAAGCTCAAGCACGGAGATTCCGAGAGCGCGGCAAAGCTCCTTAGCCGCGGGAAATTGCTTGATAAGCTCCTCAGGGCTTGGTCTTCTGCCCGCCTTGTACTCCGAATACATGTTATGGCGGAAGGTGGGTGCCTTAAGGTCAAACGCCACCGCGATATAGTCGGGCGAAAGCGTTTCAAGCTGGCGCAAGAGCACGTTTACAAAGCCAAAGATGGCATTCGTGGGAAAGCCGTCCTTGGTGGACAAAAATCTTATTCCGTAAAACTGACGGTTCAAAATACTGTTTCCGTCAATGCAAAGCAGCTTCTTCATGTGTGTTCGACCCGCTCCTCTAAGTGAAACTTTAAATTATATGTTCTATTATACCATACCCCGTGGGGGATTGTCAACAAAAACACGTCTTTTGAATGCTTTTTTTCAGCTTTTCGTCCCGGAATTCGGCCTTCGTCCACCACTTTCAAAAATATAGAAAAATCGCCGATTTTTTTGAAATTTTTTCGACTTTTACTGTTGACATCGGAGAAAGACTATGCTATAATTAATTTGTTGATTTATATTATAACAAATAAGGCCCAAAGGGCTTATTTCAGGAGGAAGAAATGATTAAAAAGATTTTGGCATTGGTATTGGTGCTCTTGATGTCCGTTGCTCTTTTCGCATGCAACGACGGTGGCGAAGAGGAAGCGACCAGCGGCAACAAGATAAATATTAACGAGGAAACAGGCGCAAGCGAAGGCGAGACCGGCGCAGAGGTAGGAACAAGCGGCGTTGCAGGCGTTGAGATCGGTGACCCCAACGAGTACTCATACTCCGAGTGCAACGAGACCGTATACGTAAACAATCCCGATAGCGCGGTTACTCTCCGCTCCGCAACATACGAGTCTAAGGGCTCTATTGCTCACGGAACATCTCTCCAGAGAATCGGCCTCAGCTCGGACGCGGGTAACTACTGGAGCAAGGTCGTTTACAACGAGGAGACATACTACGTTGCAACAAAGTTCCTTACAACATACAACATCAACAACATCGACGAGGGCTTCGTTGCAGTTGAAAAGGTCGTTGTTGTAAATGACGAGACAGGCTCACTTAACATCCGTAACATCCCCACTTTCGAGGGTAGCGCAGTTATCGGTTGGGCAGTAGCAGGCGTTGAGACAAAGGTAGTTGCAGAGAATGCTACGACAGGCTGGTACAAGGTTGAGTTCACTCCCTACGGTAGCACTGAGGTTGCATACGGCTACATCAAGTCCGGCGCAGACAACTTCGTTCAGTAATTTTGATATGAACAATAGAAAAGCGAGAGCGTGAAGCTCTCGCTTTTCTGTATCTTATTTGTGCTTTTTTTGTGTGCTTCCCTTTTTCTTTTTGACCGCGGAAAAGCCAAACTTGCCTATCTTCTTGCCAAGCTCGTAGTATTCGCCGTGCGCAAACGCCGCGAGATTCGCGCGGCCAAGGTCAAGCTTACCGTTCTTGTCAAGTAAAGCTTCGTCAACGTCAACCGCAACTATATCCGCCAAGAACATATCGTGCGTGCCTATCTTGATTATCTCGGTCACCTTGCATTCAAGCGACAAGGGGCTCTCTGCGATAAGCGGACAGGATATCTCGTTGGCGGCTTCCTTCGTAAGTCCGCACTTCGCGAACTTGTCCACCTTTGCCCCTGTGTATATTCCGCAATAGTCCGCCTTCTTTATAAGGCTTGCGGGGGTCAGGTTTATAACGAACTCTCCGCTCTCCTTTATAATATTGTAGGAGTGGCGCGACGGGCGCACGGATATATAGGTCTTTGGCGGAATGGTATTGATTATTCCCGTCCACGCGATCGTTATGATATTGGACTTCTCCATATCTCCGCAGCTAACCATAACGGGCGGCATGGGCGCGAGCAGCGCGCCGCCCTTCCATTTTTGCTTAGCCATATCTTCACCTCGTAAAAACATGTTATAACTCTTGGATTATTATACCATTTTCTATAATAAAAGTCAACATTTTCGCCCGAAACACTTGAAAAGCTCCTTGCGGGGTGGTATAATTTTATATTATATGAAATTTGTACGGGGGTATATATGAATTACACCTTTTCAAATAAAATAGCAAGTCTTAAGCCAAGCGCGATACGAGAGATACTCAAGGCTCCAGTGACCGAGGACACCATCTCCTTTGCCGCAGGTAATCCCGCGCCCGAATCCTTCCCCGTTGAGGATATGGCGCGCATCTCTGCCTCGATATACGAAAGCACCCCCATCCCTGCGCTGCAGTACGGTGTGACCGACGGCTACGAGCCTCTGCGCCGAGAGATAGCGAAAAGACAGAAGGAAAAATTCAATATCGGTAAATCTATCTCCGCGGGCGACGCCTTTGACGACACCACGATAATCGTTTCGGGCGGTCAGCAAGGTATAGAGCTTGCCTGCAAGGTCTTCTGCAACGAGGGTGACGCGGTGATATGCGAAAACCCCACCTTTATCGGCGCGCTAAACGCCTTCCGCTCCAACGGCGCAACTCCTGTCGGCGTCACGCTTGATGAGGACGGAATGAATATCGAGGAGCTTGAGGCTGCAATTCAGAATACGCCTAACGCAAGGCTCATTTACGTTATTCCCACCTTCCAGAATCCAAGCGGAATAACCACCTCATACGAAAAGAGAGTTAAAATATACGCTCTTGCGAAAAAATACGGCCTTATGATACTTGAGGACAACCCCTACGGCGAGCTTCGCTTTGCGGGCGAGGATATCCCCACCATCAAGAGCTTGGACGAGGACGGTATAGTAATATACTGCTCCACATTCTCAAAGATACTCTCTGCGGGAATGCGAGTGGGCTTTGTTATCGCTCCCGACGCGGTCGCATCCAAAATGGTAGTATCAAAGCAGACAAGTGACGTGCATACCAACCTCTTTTTCCAGATGCTCTGCCACAGATACATGACCGAGTGCGACATCGACGGACACATAAAGGATATTCAGGGCATATACCGTCATAAATGCACACTTATGCTCGATGCCCTTGAGCGCGAGATGCCAAAGGCAGTGAAATTCACACGACCCGAGGGCGGACTCTTTATCCTATGCACGCTCCCCGACTCTATTGACGCGATGGCTTATATAAAGGAAGCTACCGCACGCAACGTGCGCGTTGTTCCGGGCGCGACCTTCGACTGCGACACCGATGCGACCTCACAGTCCTTCAGGCTTAATTTCAGCACTCCGAGCGACGAGCAGATAGTAGCGGGCGTCAAGATTCTCGGCGACTTGGCGCGAAAATTTGGCATAGGCTCTTGACAATTATATAAATGAGTGTTATAATCAACTAAACCGATGAGAAAGAGTAGTATGGCTCTTCCCTATCTCAAAGCGAGTCGCAGGCGGTGTGAGTGCGGCAGACACAGGGGCTTGAATGGACTTTCGAGGGCTGACAGAAAGGCGTTTGCCGAGTATGAAGGACGGGACACGCCGTTACGTGTAAAAGTGGAGGAGCATTCCTCAACCGTGGGTGGTACCGCGGATCTATTCTATGTAGATTCGTCCCCGACAGTTTTTCTGTCGGGGACTTTTATTTTTACTATATCTCAAAAGGAGTAACATATTATGTTTCAGGATCAAAAAGTATCGTTTTCGGGCGTTCAGCCAAGCGGCAACCTGACTATTGGCAACTATCTCGGCGCGATCAAGAATTTCTCGGCATATTCCGAGCAGTACAAGTGCTTTTACTGCGTGGTCGACGAGCATGCGATAACAGTCCGTCAGGTACCCGCAGACCTTCGCCGCCGCACCTACGAAACGCTGGCGCTTTATATGGCATGCGGTCTTGACCCCGACAAGAACACTCTTTACGTTCAGTCACACGTCAAGGAGCACGCAGAGCTTGCATGGCTACTCAATTGCTTTACAGGCTTTGGCGAGCTTTCCAGAATGACTCAGTTCAAGGATAAATCTCAGAAGCACGCAGATAATATCAACGCGGGACTCTTTACCTATCCCGTCCTCATGGCGGCGGACATTCTTCTCTACCAGACCGACGTGGTTCCCGTAGGAATTGACCAGAAGCAGCACGTTGAGCTTTGCCGCGACATTGCAAACCGCTTCAACGCTATCTACCCCGATACCTTCACCATTCCCGAACCTATAATGGCAAAGAGCGGCGCGAAGATAATGTCGCTTGCAGATCCTACAAAGAAGATGAGCAAGTCGGACGAAAATACCAATGCAGTCGTTTACATTCTTGACGACCGCGACACTATAATCCGCAAGTTCAAGCGCGCGGTCACCGACTCCGATACATGCGTGCGCTTTGCGGACGGCAAGGACGGTATCAATAACCTTATGACTATCTACTCGGTATTCACAGGCAAGTCGCTTGAGGAGATCGAGCGCGAATTCGACGGCCGCGGATACGGCGACTTCAAAATGGCGGTCGGTGAGGTATGCGCCGACGCGCTTGCCCCCGTGCAGGATAAGTTCAAGACCTTTATGTCAGATAAGGCTCAGCTCGAAGCACAGATGAAGAAGGGCGCGGAGGAAGCCTCCTACGTCGCCCGCCGCACACTCTCCAAGGTTCAGAAAAAGCTCGGCTTCGTGCAGGTGAGATAAGGGGGAGGCGTGCCGGGGAAACCTTTTTGGAAAAAAGGGTTTCCCCAGACCCCTTCCAAAAACCTTTAATAGATGGGCTTGTTTAAGAATATAGCCCATTGGTTGACAGTTTATAAATAAAAATCGATAGAAAGGATTTGGTACATAATGAAAGAACTTATTAAGGTTGAAAATCTTTCAAAAAGCTTTAAGTTATCCTCAAAACAGCAGAAAATAGAAAAAACAAGCGAAAAGGTAAGGCGCGCGGTAAACCGATTGTCCTTCGAGGCGTACGAGGGCGAAATATTCGGGCTTTTAGGACCTAACGGAGCCGGAAAAACGACTACATTGCGCATGCTTGCAACGCTTATCAAGCCCGATTCGGGCGACGCGCTCATCGATGGCTGCAGTATCGTCAAAAAGCCAGACGAGGTACGCTCCAAGATAGGATTTCTGACAAGTGAGCTTAAGCTTGAGGAATTCTTTACTCCAAACTACCTCTTTGACTTCTTCTCCTCTCTTCACGGCATTTCTCCTGAAATTGCGGCAAAGAGAAAACGCGAGCTTTTCTCTCGCTTCGGCATAAACCGCTTTGCGGAGGTCAAGGTTGCCGATATGTCAACGGGTATGAAGCAGAAGACCTCTCTTGCGATCTCGCTGGTCCACGACCCCGATATTATTATATTTGACGAGCCGACAAACGGCCTTGACGTCATAACCGCAAAAACGGTTACAGACTTCCTTTTATATCTTAAGGAGCAGAAAAAGACGATAATCGTATCGACCCACATCTTCACCCTTATAGAAAAACTCTGCGACTGCGTTGGAATCATAATAGACGGCAAGATGGTATGCTGCGGCGATCTTACGGAAATATGCGCGGGCAAATCGCTTGAGGACAGATTCTTTGACATTTTCACCGAATACAACGGAGGTGAGATCTAATGAAAAACAATGCTATTTTCAAGATATTCAAAAAGGAGCTTGACCGTTTCTTCAAGGACAGGCGCACACTCATCGCGCTTATTATGCCCGGTATACTTATATATCTTATTTATTCCCTTATGGGATCGTTTATGCAAGACGCCTTTATGCCCGACGAGGAATACGTACCTACGATCTATTCAGTGGGCGCGCCCCAAGAAATAACGGCAACCTTCGCGGCGGCAGGATATGAATTCACCCCGTCAACAGACATAGAAGCGGAAAAGCAGCAGATAGCCAACGACGAGGCTGATATACTGATTATTTTCCCCGAAAACTTTGTAGCCGATATGCTCGCGTATGTACCCAATCCCGCTATTCCCGCGCCAAACGTCGAGATATACTATAATTCGGCAAGCACCAATTCCTCAACGGCATTTCAGACCGTAACAGCCATTCTCGACTCAATGGAGTCTTCTCTCTCCAACAAGTTTGATATAAACAACTCTCAAGACGCACAGTTCGACCTCGCCTCCAACGAGGATATAACGGGCATGATATTCTCAATGATGATGCCTATGCTCATGATGATGCTTCTCTTCTCCGGCTGTATGGCGGTTGCTCCCGAATCGATCGCGGGCGAAAAGGAAAGAGGCACGATAGCGACCCTGCTGATCACACCCGCCAAGCGTTCGCATATCGCGATAGGTAAGATACTCGCGCTCTCGGTGATGGCGCTTATAAGCGGCGCGTCCAGCACCATAGGAACACTTCTCTCGCTTCCCAAGCTTATGGGCGGCGCGGTAGAGCTCAGCGATGCTACCTATAACGCAGCTGATTACGTTATGCTTGCGGCGGTCATTCTTTCAACCGTGCTTGTATTCATCACCCTGATCTCGATCATTTCCGCGTATGCAAAGACAGTCAAGGAGGCAGGAACCTATCTCACCCCCCTTATGATAATGTCCATGCTGGTTGGACTTTCGGGAATGATGGGAGATGCCGCGACAAATCCCGCGCTCTACGCTATCCCGATATTCAACAGCGTACAGAGCATGATCGGTATCTTCTCATTTGACGGAAATGCAATAAACGTGATCATCACGGTTTGTACAAACATCGCATTTACAGCTGTCGGCATTTTCGCGCTGACCAGAATGTTCAACAGCGAAAAGATCATGTTCAACAGATAAATAAAAAGCCTCTCGGATACCGAGAGGCTTTTTTACACCTTATTTTATTAAGTTTACTTAATTTCGCCTAATATTAATTAAGTTTATTAAACTGTTTCCTGCTTTTTCTTCATTGGGCGAAGAGTTTTGGGATCAAGCGACGCGCAGATGATAACAATAAACATCGCTGTGAGTATAGTGTTGGGAAGCATGTATGAGCCGTTATAAATAAGCGAATACAACCACACGTTCATTCCCTCGGGAGCGTAGGAGCCCCAGAGAATAACACCTGACAGGAAGCTTGATACAAATCTTACTATGCATACGATTATTGCGCCAAAGCAGTAGCCAACAAGTCTTTTTTTGCCAAAGGGCTTTGCGAAAAGATCGGCTACTCCGAGAATGGTAAACGCAATCACGTAGTCAAGCAAAAGACAGAGCACAAGCGAGCCGAAATCCTTTGGTAAATAAGAGAGGTGACCAAGCACTACCTGCAAAAGCGAATATGTAAATCCTACGCCTATTCCCCACGCTACTCCGCGTCTGTAAGAGTAATAGACTATCGGGATCATGCTTACGGTAATAGTTCCGCCAAAGGGCAAAAGTGCCTCTATACCTGTCACCTCATTAAGCCAATGGCATACCATTTCAAGCACCACAGACAACGCGATCATAATTGCGCCCTCTGTGATACAGTGTATCCTTTGGTTGGTTTTGTTTGTCTTGCTGTTCATTTTGTCTTCTCCTTTTTTGAAAATAAAAATTCATCCGCACGAAAATCACGGTCGGATGAATCTTTGTTTTCAAATAAAAACATTTATTCTATCAAATCTTCCTACGCCGGTATTATCCGTATCAGGTGCAAGGGTTCGGAACACTCCGTCTCAGCCTTCCCTCTTGTGAAGTTCGGCACCCCTGATTTTTATGCGGTTGTATGTTTGAGTTACCTCAACGATGATATTTTACCACTCATTTTCACCCGTGTCAATAGAATTTTGTATTTTTTCAAAAAAATCTTGTCTTGTTTGTCCGATTTTAAAAATATATTTTTTATTTTGTCCGCAAAAATAAGTACATGCAAGCCTTTCATATAATCAAGCAATCAGCAACGATGCAAAATTCGGAGGTGTTATCATGGTTATTTTCTCACTTATCATCGCCGCCCTGGCAAAGCTTCTCTCCCCGGTGCTCGGCATAGGAACACAGCAGGGCTTCCCACCTGCGCTATCCCCTGACGAGGAGCGCGAATGCTTCTCAATGATGAAAGGCGGAGATGAGGATGCCAGACAAAAGCTTATTTTACACAATTTGCGATTGGTGTCGCACATAGTACGAAAGTATTATTCCACAAGTAAGAATCAAGAGGATCTCGTATCTATCGGAACGATAGGACTTGTCAAGGCGGTAGACACGTACAATACGGATAACGGAACACGCTTTGCCACCTACGCGGCAAAGTGTATCCAAAACGAGATACTTATGAGCTTCCGCGCGGAAAAGAAGCACGCCTCCGATATCTCGATAAACGAAACGATAGACGTTGACCGTGACGGCAATCCCCTCTCCTACATAGACGTTATCAGCAGTGACGAAAACATTGCAGAGGAGACAGAGCGCAAGATAATGAGTGAACGCGCAATGCGATGCATCAAAACAGTTCTTAACCTGCGCGAGCAGCAGATAATCAAAATGAGATACGGGCTTTGCGGAATGGAGCAGCTGACACAACGAGAGATAGCCGAGAAGCTCGGCATCTCCCGCTCCTATGTTTCGCGCATAGAGAAAGGCGCCCTTGAAAAGCTCAAGAACGCCCTGGGATGACCTTATCCCCTTCTCTTTCCCTTAAAGAAAACCGCGGCAAGATAACCGAATATCAGCGCGGCGGCAATTCCGCCTGCGGCGGCGGTAAGTCCACCCGTCAGCGAGCCAAGCAGTCCCTGCTTATCGACGGCTTCACGCACGCCCTCGCTTATAAGATAGCCAAAGCCTGTAAGCGGCACGGTCGCTCCCGCCCCAGCGAAATCTGCAAGAGGCTTGTAAAGGCCGACCGCACCGAGAATCACGCCCGCAACCACATATGACACAAGTATCCTTGCGGGCGTAAGCTTAGTTTTATCGATCAGTATCTGCGCGATCACGCAAAGCAGACCGCCCACAACGAATGCCCAAATGAATTTCGTCAGTATTTCCATATCTACCCCTCAAACAAAAGCAAATGTCCGATCGCAGGTATACTCTCGCCCTGCTTTATCATATCAGGGCTCATCATAGCGCCCGACGCCACAAATAACACCCTTCTGTATTTCCCTGCGCATATCTCAGGTAGAATATACGCTGAGAGCACGCTTGCAGAGCAACCGCAGCCCGATCCGCCTGCATGTGTATCCTGCCTTTCCTTGTCGTAGATCAAAATGCCGCAATCGGTGTAATTATCCCCAAGCGTATAGCCGTCTATCGCGATAAGCTCCTTTAAAATGCTTCCACCCTCGTATCCAAGGTCACCCGTGACAATAAGGTCGTATTCATCGGGGCTTGTTCTGCTTTCCTTGAAAAAACGGACAAGCGTATCGCATACCGCCGGTGCCATTGCCGCGCCCATATTATTGCAATCGTTGATTCCCTTATCTATAACGCGCCCCGGCAGAGCCGCGCGTATTTTCACCCTTCCCGCATCTCCGTTACCTATTATGAACGCGCCCGCGCCCGTGACCGTCCACTGTGAGGTGGGTGTGCGCTGTGAGCCGTACTCTATCGGATTTCGGTACTGCCTTTCCGCCGATGCGTTGTGCGACGAGGTGACCGCGGCGCACCGCCCGTATACTCCGTGCGTCGTATATACACTTGCAAGCGTTATTCCCTCCGCGCTTGTCGAGCATGCTCCGTACAAGCCGTAATAGCCTATATTGCAGCCGCAAAGTCCGTAAGCCGAGCCGACACACTGGTTTAAAAGATCTCCCGCAAACAGCGCGCCTATATCCTCAAATTTCAATCCCTTTTTTGCAAGTGCCATATTAAATGCAAGCCTTTGCATCTCGGATTCCGCGCTCTCCCAGGTTGCCTTGCCATATCTGTCATCGGTACAGTGCATGTCGAATCGGGATCCAAGCGGTCCGTCATACTCCTTTTTGCCCACTGCGTTTCCGTAAGAAACAAAGGACGCGTCAAGCTTTATAATATTCCCCGACATATTTTCCCCTCTTTTTTTCTTTTGCCATTATTATTCGCATAATAGGGCGAGCTATACAAAAAACTATTGAAAAAAGTGAAAATATGTGTTATAATTATAAGGTAAAAGTCAAAAATATCCTACATGGAGGCAAAATCATGTTAGCATCCCATAAAAAGCAATATCATATAAACGTAGCGGAAGGTGAGGTCGGAAAATACTGTATCCTCCCCGGTGACCCCGGACGTTGCGAGATAATAGCGTCATATTTCGATAACCCATATCACGTATCCACTAACCGTGAATATAATATCTGGAACGGATATATCAACGGTGAGCTTGTATCCGTATGCTCCACGGGTATCGGAGGCCCCTCAACGGCAATAGCGGTAGAGGAGCTTGCAATGTGCGGAGTACATACCTTTATCCGCATAGGAACATGCGGTGGTATCTCTCTTGATGTAAGATCGGGCGACGTTGTTATCGCTTCGGGCGCAGTCCGTCAGGACGGAACCTCGCACGAGTATGCTCCGCCTGAGTTTCCCGCAGTTCCCGACGCGGACGTGCTTTTCGCTATCCGCGAGGCGGCGCGTGAGCTCGGATACACCAACCACACAGGCGTAGTGCAGGCAAAGGATTCCTTCTACGGTCAGCACTCCCCCGCGCGTATGCCGATAGCAGGCGCGCTTCAGGCAAAATGGGAGGCGTGGAAGCGCCTCGGCGTCCTTGCAAGCGAGATGGAATCAAGCACGCTCTTTACCGTAGGCTCATTTTTGCGCGTGCGCACAGGCTCTGTCTTCACCTGTGTATGGAATCAGGAAAGATTCAACGCGGGACTTGACACAAACGACGACGAAACACACGATACCACAAGCGGAATCCGCGTTGCGGTCAAGGCTATCGAAAAGCTTATAGAAAGTGACAGAAAATAAAATTTAACGGAGGCAATTATGAAAAGAAAGGATAAAAACGAAGCGTGCGAGTGTTGCTTTGACGATGTTTGCGCGGATATGATTGCCGAAGAAACAAAGCCCACAAAGGCAAACAAAGAAAAGAAGGAGAAGCTTTCCGCCGACGAGAAGATATACAGATTTCTCGATACCGCCGAGAAGATAGCCATAATTCTGGCAAATAAGCAAAAGTCCAAAAAGAAAAAGGCAAAAAAGCAGGCGAAAAGGGATAAGAAGGTTGGAAAGATAGATAAAAAGACCGGCGCTCTCGTTCTTAAAAAGATTAAAAAGGATAAGGTCCAAAAGCCGATGAAGCGGTACAAGCCGCCGAAAAAGAAATAATATAGCTACAAAAAAGGTGCGCGCTCGTGTGAGCGCGCACCCTTTTTTATATTTTTGCCTTCTTTATTCTCTTTTTCATTTTGAGAATATCCCTTACCATCTTGGGGGCATCTCTCATTACGTTCACCGTGCTTTCACGGTGATTGATTATCTTGACGGGCATCTCTACTATCTTCATTCCGTGCTTGACCGCCCAGAGAATGCACTCGAAGTCAAATGCGAAGCGATTTATCTCGCAGCGCGGGAATATTTTTTTGACCGCCTCGCCCGTAAATGCCTTGCAGCCGCACTGCGAATCGGAAAGCTTGAATCCGCCAAGTATGCAAAGCACCTTGATATATGCCTTGCTTGCAATCTTCCGAATGACGGTATATCCCTCATAACCGTCCTTGTGCAGATTACGTGAGCCTATAACCACTGACGCGTCGGGGTTGGCAAGAAATGTATCGTACACCTCTTTGATCACGTCTGTTCCGTACGCAAGGTCTGCGTCGGTAAACATGACGTAGTCGCCCTCTGCGGCAAGCATAGCCGTTCTTACGGCATATCCCTTTCCCATATTCTGCCCATATCCGACCACGCGAACACAAGGCAGGTTCATTTCACGAACCATATCGCCACAGCCGTCACGTGATCCGTCGTCCGAAAAGATTATCTCATAATCCTCAAAATTAGCCGACATATACTCACTGAGTGTCCTTGCCGTATCCTTTATGATCGAGGATTCATTGTACATTGGAATACAAAGTGAAAATTTCATTATATGTGTCCTTTGCTTTATTTTCTGTAAACGTTTATTTCAAATTCGATCTCCGTTTGAAGTCTGTCAAGTCGTGAAAGCTTTTCTCGGTCAGACTCGCCTGTCCTCCAATAATACGGAGTCATGGAGAATAGCGAGGCAATGTCGTCCTTTCCCTCGACACAAATCTCGTGTCTTGACACTATTCTCTCAACATGCAAAAGAGATGTTGGGAGATCTGCCCTCTCGCCGTTCTCATATACGTCATCGTATATCGCGCGCTTAAGTCCCATAAGGTGATCCTTGCCCGCGCCTACCACGAAAAGGTATCCGCCGTCCTTCAAAATACGGGTATATTCCTCCTCTGCGCAAGGGGCAAATATGTTGACTACACCGTCTACCGACCTATCGGCAACAGGCAGCTCAAAAACGCTGGCAGTGGAGTATAAAAGATTTGTCCTGCCCTCTCGCTTGGCAGTCTTTGCCGCCGCGCCACACGCAAACTTTGACAGATCAAAGCCCACCGTCATACAGACCTTATCGGATAGCTTGGAGGTGTAATATCCCTCTCCGCATCCCGCATCTATAAGATATGCATCACGGGATAAGTATTTGCTCACAGCCGAAACTACCGCCTGCGCCGCAGGCGCATAATATCCCTTCAAAAGAAAGCTCCTACGCGCGTCAACCGCGCCCTTTGAATCTCCCCCTCCGGCTCCCGGAAAACTGAGATATCCGTCCTTTGAGAAATCAAAGCAGTGTCTGCGCCCCCCTGTACAAAGCGCGCTTTTTTCGTCCTCACTTGAAGAAAGAGAGGCGCCGCACACAGGGCAACGCATTATTTTCTCTATTATTTCCCTTTTTGTAATCAAAAAAACATTCTCCAAATCGTAATTGTCAGATACAAGGTATATTTTAATACTTTTCGCCCGAAATTGCAACACTTCGGGCGAAAATATTTTATTTTTATCATTTTTTGTCGACTTCGATATCGTCAACGTCGCGGAAGGTCTCAAGCTCAAACCAGAAATTCGAGCCCTCTCCCATTCTGCTCTCAACTCCGTAGGATGCCCCGTGTGACTCAAGAATTCCTTTAACTATGGACAGTCCAAGACCTGTGCCGACCTTGGCACGCTTATGCACCTTATCGACCTTGTAGTATCTGTCCCAGATATACGGAATATCCTCCGGTGCAATTCCCTCGCCCGTATCTATCACGGATATACGCACGCGATTATCCCAGACCGACTGGTCAATAGATACGCGTCTATCCTCTCCCGTG
Organism: Eubacteriales bacterium; assembly: GCA_045602385.1. Lineage (GTDB taxonomy): Bacteria > Bacillota > Clostridia > Oscillospirales > CAG-272 > SVTX01. The sequence goes on from JAZSBL010000001.1 coordinate 24,574, forward strand.
TAATTCAGCGCGTTGTTTACAAGGTTATATACTACCTGGAGTATCATAGTTCTGTCGGCTGTTACAAGCACGTTCTCATCCGCCGCAAAGCTGATGGTGTAATTATGCCTTTCGGTCAGCTTTTCGTAGCGCGAAAGCACGCTTCTTACCGTTTCGGTAAGATCAAACACCTCAAGCTCGGGCTTTCTCGTGCCCGCGCGTATCTTGGAAAGATCAAGCATGTCGTTTACCAGCTCTGTAAGCCTTTCGGTCTCGTCTATGATGACCTGAACGTTTTCGGGATTGTTCTCTCCGGGAATATCTCGCATGACCTCGCCGTATCCCCTTATCATCGTAAGCGGAGTACGAAGGTCGTGGGAAACGTTCGCAAGCAGCTCCTTTTGAAGATTATCCGTCCTTGCAAGCTCTTCCGCCGCAAAGGTCAAAGCCTCTCCAAGCTCCTCTGCCTCGCGGTAGCTTCCGCTTGAAAATTCCGCGTTATAATCGCCCCTCGCAAGTCGCTTGGCAGAGCGACTCATCTTTTCAAGAGGAGCGCATATTACTCTTGATATAGCAAGCGCGATGACAAGCGCAGCCATAATAAGTACACAGGCAATCCAGCCAAACTGCATCTGGAGCATCTTTACAGTCGCGTCAAGAGGAACCAGCTCGGAATCCATCATGAGAACGTACTCGTTGCCCATATCGTCAAATCTGACCGACACGTACAGGGCGTTCAAGGGCGTACCTCCATCCGACGGATTTATAATTTTCTTTGAATAGACACCGCCATTGCGTACTGCATTGGAGTACATCTGCGCAAGCCCCTCGCCCGAAAGATGATGAAGCATACAGCCACCGTTGACGTCAGAGCATGCAAGCTCTCTGGCAACACCGTTTTCCACCTTGTAAAGGGTAATACACGTATCGATATTAACCGATCTTTTGTATACGGTGTCAATCATTATTCCTTCGTCCTGTATATGCCTGTATATCTCATTCTCTGATCTTGAAAACTCATCAAGCTTTGATTTCTCATAAAAATCATCAAGAAGCACTATCTGCAAGACCCAGATAACAACGAGAATAAGGACAACAAAAAGGAATAGCGTGCCGAACAGTCTCCATGAGATTCCGGATGCACGGCGGCCTCTTTTTCGGTTATTCAATTTTTCCGCGGCGCGATCCTTCATCTTTTCATCTCCCAAAGCAATTAATTGCCGCCCTCGAAGCGGTAGCCCACTCCGCGAAGCGTTACTATGTATCTGCTGTAATCACCAAGACTCTTTCGAAGCAGCTTTATGTGTGTATCAAGCGTTCTTGCGTCACCGAAGAAATCGTATCCCCACACCTCGCTTAACAGTTTGTCGCGCGACAACGCGATATTGCGATTGTCAAGCATATAGAAAAGAAGATCATATTCCTTTGGCGACATGTCAACTCTCTCTCCGTTGATATAAACGATCCTCGCGGTAAGATCTGCCTTAAAGCCGCCGTTGTCAAGCTCTACAATAACGTTGGGCTTTTTACTGTCCTCTCGTTTTCCGCCGCTTCTGGCGCGCTTCATTATAGCGTCGATCCTCAGCATCAGCTCCTTTGCCGAGAATGGCTTGACTACGTAATCGTCAATTCCCGTCTCAAAGCCGTTTATCTTGTCATATTCCTCGCCGCGCGCCGAAAGCATAATGATAGGAGTATCAGACACCTTTCTTATCTCTCTGCAAGCAGAAAATCCGTCAAGCTCGGGCATCATGATGTCCATGATTATCAAGTCAAAGCTCTCCCTGCGGCAGAGTCTTACCGCCTCCATGCCGTCTCCCGCCTCGGTAACGGTGTGGCCCTCAAACTCGGCATATTTTCTTATAAGCGAGCGAATTCTCGCCTCGTCGTCTACAATTAAAATGTGATACATATATAAGCCCTTTCCTTTATCCAAAATCTACAGAATCCGGAATTCTCTCCTTCAAGTCAAGCTCAACCGAAACGGTATCCCCGCCCCTTTCAACGACAATCAAGGCCACGTCGCCAACCTTAAGCCCTTCAAAGGCTTTGTCCATATCCTCCGCCGTGACTATCGCTTGTCCGTTGACCTCTATTACCTTATCTCCGCATTTTAACTCATCGGTGTTATTCGACTCTATTATAATAACACCCGTCGTTGCAATTCCGTATTTATCGTTCACCTGATATATATTCTGGTTTGTCACCTCGATTACGGTAAGTCCGCTGTCTACTATTATCGAGGCTTGCTTCTCCTCAGTACTCCTCTCACCGTCGCCGACATGTGACTGCGTATCGGTTTCTTTGGAATGTATACCGTCATCACCCCCGCGCAGCGATCCGTTATTGGGAAACGCGACACTCTCTAACACCTCGACATCCGAGTTGGCATCAAAGGTAAGGCCGGCTATCAGGGTAAGTCCGCACCCTGTACATACCGCGCATATTATTAAAAGACAGGCAATCACGCCTACGTATTTTTTCATTCACTATCCTCACAACATATTTCTGCCTATACTACGGCATTTTACATTATAATTATATTAGATTTTTGTGACAAGTAAATGACGAATTAATAAAAATACGTTGAATAAATAGTCTAAAGTTCTTGTCTTGTGTCGTAAAATCTGATATAATAATTATATATTATTTAAATAGGCGGCAATTGCGCCAAAGTCCATTTTTGGACCTTTAAATATGATAAGCTGTATTCAAGGGCGAAATTGCGGATGAAAAAGGAGGGATATGCATGATCGAATACGTCAAAGCCGAGCTTGCAAGGCTTGGAATAACCAATGTCGCGGCTATCCCTCTTTCCCTATGCAAAATATTGCGCCCATACAAGCTGGAGCGTTGCGGATTCGATAAAAGCGAAAATCTCTATGCCATAATGTTCACTGTCCCGTACCTCACAAGATCGAAGGATAAGAATATTTCTTCATACGCAATACCGCGCGATTATCATCTTTTCTGCGCCGAGCTTTTTGATTCGGTCACAAAAAATCTGAAGGAAAGATTTCCGCAAAACATATTCTGCGGCTTTGCAGATAACTCCCCGATAAACGAGGTACACGCCGCAGCCATGGCGGGACTTGGGATAATCGGAGACAACGGACTGCTTATAACCGAGAAGCACTCATCTTACGTTTTTATCGCGGAAATAATTACAGATCTCGCGTGCGCCTCTGACGGTAATTATGAGGTGAAGCGATGCGAGAGCTGCGGAAGATGCTCTGCGGTATGTCCCAAAGGCGAATGTGGCGAGTGCCTATCCGCTATAACCCAGAAAAAGGGCGAGCTTTTGGAGCATGAGATAAGCGCGATAAAAAAGCACCGCACCGCATGGGGCTGCGACATATGCTCCGAGATATGTCCGCATACCGCCAATGCCATGGCAAACGGCACTATATATACCGATATTCCCTTTTTCACAAAAGATCTGACCCCCAATCTCACACGGGAGCTTGTAGAAAAAATGAGCGACGAGGATTTTTCCCGCCGCGCATACTCCTGGCGCAAAAAGGAAACTGTTTTACGAAACCTTTCAATTCTTGAAGACAAAAATTAAACGAGGTAAATATGCTTAATTTCTTACTTGGAAGATCCGGCAGCGGAAAAACCGAATATATACTGAAGGAAATTGAACAGCGCGTGACAGAGGGTAAAAGGACCTATCTTCTTGTCCCGGAGCAGCAGGTATACACAAGCGAATGCATGCTTGCAGATCTGCCCCTCTCCTCGGCGCTCTGCTTTGAGGTAATCAGCTTTTCCCGTCTTTGCGAGCTTGTATTTGCAAAGCTTGGCGGTCTTGCCGAAAGAGGCGCGGGCAAGGGCGCAAGACAGCTGCTGATGTGGCAGACATTGCGCGAGCTTTCTCCCGCGCTCAAGCATTACAGAGGAATAAAAATCGACTCTGCCTTTACAGAGATAATGCTCTCACTCGTAGACGAGCTTCACGCAAACGGAATAACTCCCGATCAGTGTGAGAAGGTATCCTTGGACTGCGGAGAGGGTGAGCTTTCCGGAAAGCTTAGCGACGTTGGCGCGATATATGCAGATTTCATGAGAAATATCGAATTGAGAATCGGCGCGTCCGCCCTCGAATCCGAGAACAGACTCTCCCGTCTCTCTGCCCTTTTGACAAACTCCGATATATTCAAGGATGCCGCTATATTTGTAGACTCATTTACAAGCTTTACCGCAGAGGAGCACGAGGTCATCGAAAAGCTCATCAAATGCGCGGAGAGCGTTACCGTATCCTTTACCTACGAGCGCGGTTCGCACGCTCCGCACATGGAAAGCATCTCCGAAACGGTAAAAAGGCTTACCCGATTTGCCCGTGAAAATGACATCGACACGCAGGACATAAAGCTTGAAGCCTACGCACGCAGCGGAAAGCGCGAGCTTATGCTGCTTGAAAAGCATCTTTGGGACTTCTCTCTTACCGATAAAACAAGACCCGAAGTCCCCGAATGTGACCGCGGAAGCATAGAAATGACGGTAGCCGCGAACGAGTACGACGAAATGTGGCTTGCCGGTCTTAACATACTTAAAGAAAGAGAGCGCGGCGTCAAATTCTCCGAAATGGCTCTTATTGCCCGTGACCCCGAATCAAGAAAGGGTCTTATCAGCGCGGTATTTGATGAGCTTGGTATCCCCTACTTTATCTCCGAGCGCACCGACCTCTCCTCCACCGCCCCCGCAAGGCTGATCCTATCCGCCCTCCGCTGTGTGGCGCACGGCTTTAATACAAGCGACGTGCTGACTCTATACAAGACGGGGCTTCTGGGCATAGATATGCGTGATGCCGACCTTTTTGAGGACTACGTCGCGACCTGGAAGATAAACGGTAAGATGTTCACGGCAGACGCGTGGAGCATGAATCCCGACGGATATACAACCGAGATAAGCTCGCGCGGCAAGGAGATACTCGATGCCGCTAACAGAGTCCGCTCCGTGCTTATCCCTCCGCTTGCAGCCCTTAAATCCCAATTCTCACTCAACAAGGGCAATACACTTGAAAACTGCCGCGCGATATATTCCTATCTTGAAGCAATAAAGCTCTCTGAAAGCCTTTCTGCTTACGCGGAAGGCGCGTTGCTTTCGGGAGATACAAGAACGGCGGGCGAGACGATCAGGCTCTACGATTATATCGTGTCAACTCTGACCGACATCGCAACGGTGCTTGGCGATACCGAGATGAACGCCGAGGAGCTTTCACTCGCGATCGAGATAATGCTCAAGAACACCGATATAGGCTCTGTCCCCGCAATGAGCGAATATGTAACGGTCGGATCGGGCGCGACCCTGCGCGTTGAGAATATCAGATCCGCACTTCTGGTCGGGCTTTGTGAGGGTGAATTCCCTGCAAACTACTCGGATTCCGGCATACTCAGCGAGAACGACAAAAAGAAGATGGAGGAGCTTGGTCTTTCTCTTACCTCGCGCGAATCGAGCGTGACCTCTGACGAGCTGTTTTACGTCTATCGCGCAATGGTAAAGCCGAGCGAGAAGCTCTATCTTTCCACATGCCGTCAGAGCATCGGCGGACGGGCGCAAAACCCCTCCTCCGCTTGGAACAGAGTCTGCTTTATATTCCCGTATATCAAGCCGAGCTTCTTTGACTTCGGCTTTGTAAGAGGACTGTCAGCAGCCGCGCCTGACGAAGATGCGGCGCAGCGCAAGGATGAATCAAGCGTTGTAAGTATAGACCCGCTCTACGTCAGAATGCTTTTTGGCGACAATTTGAGGCTATCACAGTCTAAGATCACCTCGTTTTCGGAGTGTCCGTATAAATACTGGTGTGACACGGTTCTTTCCCTGCGCGAGCAGCGCGAAAGCGCGGTAAGCTACGACAGCGCGGGAACTATCATACACTATATACTTGAAAAGCTCATCTCCTCCCTAAATACCAAGGAGGGCAAGCTGCGCGAGATCAGCGACGATGAGCTTGTATCCGAGGTAAATTCCCTGCTTGAGCAGTATATCGCAGGAATAAGCTGTCCGCTCTCGCCCGCCATGATGTACAGCTTCTCACGCATGCGAGATCTCGCCTTTATCATGGCGCAGAGCGTTATAGAAGAATTCCGCACCTCAAGCTACCGTATAGTTGCATTTGAGCAGCGGATCTCCGACAAGGTCCCCGGCGCGCTTAAGCCTATGGAGATAGTGGTGGACGGTATCGAAAACCCGCCCAAGGTCACTCTTAGCGGCATCGTGGACAGAATAGACGTATATGAGGACGAGGATAAGAGATACCTCAGAATAATCGATTACAAAACCGGAAACCACGACTTTAACGCAAAGAAAATATCGGAAGGCACAGATCTGCAGCTCCCCGCGTACCTCTTTACGGCAACCGACAAGAGCAACAAGTCCTTCTTTGGCGCCGACAAAGAGCTGCTCCCCTCCTCCGCTCTCTTCCTTTTTGCGGAAGAGAATGAAGGTAAGATAAGCGCGAAAAGAAGCGGATTTATGCTCAACGATGAGGAGCTTTTGCGCGCCGCGAGCCCCACGCTTGATCCCCAAATGATAGCGGGAATCAAAAAGACCAAAAAGGACGGAAAAATAAGCGGCAAGGCGGCTCTTGAAAAGGAACGCTTCGACGAGATGGAAACAATAATGAAAAAAACTATCTCCGACACCGCAAAAAGTATGTATTCGGGTAAGGCGCCCAGAACACCCTCCAAGGAAGCATGCAAATTCTGTAAAATGAAATCCACCTGCCCCGTAGCAGACAAATCCTGACGAAAGGAGGCCTTTAACCGTATGGGATTCACACCATCTCAGCAAAATGCGATCGACGTGCGCGGAAGAACCGTGCTTGTCAGCGCCGCAGCAGGATCGGGTAAGACGTTCACTCTTACGCAAAGAATAATTAAAGCGATAATTGAAGACGGACAGGACCTCTCAAGGCTTCTTATCGTCACCTTTACGCGCGCCGCAGCAGGTGAGCTTCGCGCGAAAATATCAAAGGCACTTGGCGCGGCAATCGCAGAGCATCCCGAAAATCTGCATCTGCAAAAGCAGCTTATCTCGCTTGGAAGCGCGCATATAAGCACGATAGACTCATTCTTTACCGAGCCCGTGAGAAAGAACTTTGAAAAGCTCGGTCTTCCCGCAGGCCTCAGGCTTTCGGACGAGGCGGAGCTCGCTCCCGTAAGAAAGAAAATCCTCACCGAAGCAGTCGAGGAGTTCTTCGGTCACTGCGAGCCGTACCGTAACATATCTCTCTCACCCGTAGGATACTCCAACAGATACACAGAGCTTATGGGTGTTATTACGGGCGCAAGAGATAGCTCAAGCATCACCACTACCTTCTGGGAGCTTTATAAGCAATTGATAACATCGCCCAGAGGTCTTGAGCAGTTGAAGGACCACTCGTCAAGGCTTAAAGCGTGCGCGTGCGGCGAATTCTTCGATACCGACGAGGGTAAAGCAATAAGAAACGACGTACACGCCACCGTAAGCTACGTATGGAAAACTCTGATAAAGGCAAGAGACGATATGCAGAGCGACGCGTTTGTCGCATCCAACTATACCGATAATTTCACCGACAGCGCGGAGTGCGCTCACGCCCTTCTCCTTGCAATTGAGAACGGAAGCTATGAGGAGGTTAAAGAAGCATTCACTTGCTTCAAGCCCGGAAATATAAAGAGCATAAGCACCGATAATAAGACCGAGCTTAGCAACTATTATCACAAGCTTCGATCCTCTCTGCATAAAACCGTCAACGAAATACCCAAAACCCTATTAACAAGGACCCAGGCCGAGATAGACGGACTTTTCCTGTGCTACTCCGAGATAAGCGCGGTGATATACGAGCTTCTGTCCTCCTTTGAGGCAAAATACATGGAGGAGAAAAAAAGACGAGGTGTATGCGAGTTCTCGGACATGCCTAAATTCCTTCTCTCGCTTTTGCTTGATAAGGACGGCAATCCCACCGAATACGCGAAAAATCTCTCGGAATCCTTTGATGAGGTATATATCGACGAGTATCAGGACGTAAACGAGATACAGGATAAAATATTTGAGGTAATAGGCGGCTCACACCGCTTCATGGTTGGAGATATCAAGCAGAGCATCTACGGCTTCCGCGAGGCAGAGCCCTCAATCTTCGCCGAATACCGCAGAAAATTCCCCCTTTATAGTAAAGATGCAGACCTCATCTCGGATGGTGAGGATGAAGGCAATACAATATTCATGTCCGAAAACTTCAGATGCGACGAGAACGTGATCAAATTTACAAACGCGGTCTGCGCAGAGGTCTTCTCCGCATTTGCCGAGAGTATAGGCTACACACGCTCCGATAATCTTCGCCTTGGAAAATATGAGGCTACGGGAGAATATCTTAGCCCCAAGATAAAGCTCAATATACTCCAAAAGCCCGATAAGGACGAGGATGACAACGGCGTTGAAGCAGATGCCGACGATATAAAGGCAGAAAATGAGGACAATCCCGATAAGCTTTACGATGAGGCAACGCTTACCGCAAACGAGATAATCGATCTTGTAAGAAATCATAAAAACGCGGACGGAAGCCCCATTACTCTCGGCCAGATAGCCATACTTGTCCGCTATAACACCTCTCTGCCCCCAATTCTGAAGGCGCTGAATGCGGCAAACATCAAATATCTGCTTTCCTCCAAGGGCGAGATATTCGAAAACGAGGATATGAAGATATTGGTAGACCTTTTGTCGGTCATCAATAACCCAAGAGAGGATATGCCGCTCTGCCACCTTCTCACCGCGCAGAACGATATCTACACTCCGGAGTTTTCGCTTGAGGAGATAGTCAAAATAAGAAAGAGCTTTGACAACTCAAGCTCTCTTTACGACGATATGATCGCCTATTCGAATACTGACGGCGGCATGGCGGCAAGATGCCGCAGCTTTATCTCCTATATTGAGAAAATGCGCGATGCCGCAAGCAGAATGAGCGCGGACAAGCTGATTAAAAGTCTTATCTCCTCCGATAAGTATAATTCTCTTACCGAAACCGCCGCCTTTACCTATCTTTACGATTCCGCGTGCAGATACGTAAAGACCAATTGGAGCAGTCTTTACAGCTTTATTTCATATTTCAGAGATGTAATGGAAAAGGGAGAAAGCGGATCAGAGCCCGATCTGAGCGTGACCGATGCAGTCAGAGTTATGACCGTCCATCAGTCAAAGGGACTTGAATTCAACGTATGCTTCCTTTTCGGGTTCGGCCGTCAATTCAATCTCAAAAACAGAACTCAGATCATTTTCAATAAGCGCTTTGGAGCCTCCATGAGACTTCCGCCTATGTCAGGTGACACTATTGAAAAGATCTCGGTAAGATACGAGGATAACCCGATATATCAGGCGGTAAATAAAGCCATAAAGACCGCCCAGTCCGAGGAAGAGGCGCGTATATTCTACGTTGCGCTCACACGTGCGCGTGAACGTCTGTATATAAGCGCGACACTCTCGGAGAGCTACGAGGAGTATACCCACAAGCTCAGAAATTGCGCGGATCTCCACTACGAGATCAAAAAGAGCAAGTCCTATATCAAGTGGATACTTCTTGCCCTGTCAAAGGATAAGATCGATAGCGACGTGTTTGAGCTTAGCGTACACGACAGAGGCGCGGTAAAAGCATCCGCCCCCCTGCCCCGATACGCCCACGTAAGCTCCTCGCGCGACGCGAACGCCGATGAAAAGCAATATGCAAAGCTTCTCGCCTCACCGCATCATCAGGATGAAAACGAGATACTGCTTGGCAGTATCCCGTCAAAGGTAGCGGCATCAAAGGTCACGCCCCATATGCTTGACGACAGCGTATTCATTCCCGTCCCTACGGGAAAGCTTTTCTCGGAAAACGAGGAGGATTCGGATACGGTCGCCGGAGATAATGCAAGGCGCATACAGTCCAGAATAGACCTCCTCCGCTCCGCGCCCGCGGGCTTTGACAGCCTGCTTGAAATTAACAAGAAGCCCACCGCCGCAGAGATAGGCACGGCAACCCATGCATTCCTACAGTTCTGCGACTATGAATTCATTGATAAAAATGGCATTCAAGCTGAAATATCAAGACTTCTTGAAGGCAAGTTTATCTCAGAGCGCACCGCAAAGATCATAGACCACAGGCAGCTTGCGGGATTTTTCACAAGCGAGCTTTACCGCTATGTAAGATCTGCCCGTAAGGTTCACCGCGAATTCCATTTTGGAATGTTCCGCGACGCCTCCGACTTTACCGCAAAAGAGGAGCTTAAGGCTCTTGTGGAGGGCAGAAAGATCTACGTTCAGGGCTCGGTCGACCTTATCCTTGAGGACGAAAACGGAGAAATAATCCTGTGCGACTACAAGACCGACCGAGTCAGCGCCGAGGAGCGCCGTGACCGCGAGCTTCTTGTACGAAACATGAAGGACAAGCACGGCGAGCAGCTGCTTCAGTACGCCTTTGCCATAGAAAAGATATTCGGCAAAGCACCGTCAAGGATATTTATCTATTCGCTCCCGCTTGGTGACGTGCTTGAGATCAAATAAAAGATGAGACCGCCGTTTGGCGGTCTCATGCTTTTTATTTAGAGATTCTGATCTCCGCAATGAGTTATTGCGGTGGGATCAATGCTCTCGGAATTAAGTCCGTAGCGCGCGCTTGAGCCGAGAGATAGCTCTATACGCATAAGGCGGTTGTATTTTGCCACCCTATCACTTCTGCATGGCGCGCCCGCCTTAATAAAGGCCGCTCCCGTACCGACCGCGATATCCGCAATGGTAGTATCCTCTGTCTCACCCGATCGGTGCGACAGAATAAACGTGTACCCCGCCGCGGCCGCAATATCCGTAACCTCTATTACCTCACTAAGCGTTCCTATCTGATTGGGCTTTACAAGAATAGAATTCGCCGCGCCGGCCTTTATTCCCTCCTCAAGTCTCCTTGGGTTGGTTACAAAGAAATCGTCACCGACTATCATTACGCGATCTCCAAGGCGGCGAGTAATCTCTGCCCACCCCTCAAAATCGCGCTGATCAAGTGGGTCCTCAATTGAAAATATAGGATATTTTTCAACAAGAGAGGTATAGTAATCGATAAGCTCCTCTCTTGTCTGCTTCATTCTCCGCTTGGGCATCTCGTATATATCCCCATCTGTGTTATACCACTCGCTTGCGGCTACGTCAAGTGCTATCTTCACCTCGCGCGTAGAATATCCGCTTGACTCTATCGCCTCTATAATATATTCGATCGCCATGCTGTCAGATTCAAGATTCGGGGCGAATCCACCCTCGTCACCGACACCTGTACTGAGTCCGCGACTGCCGAGTATCTTGCCCAACGTGTGGTATATCTCGCTTCCCATACGAAGCGCGTCCGCAAATGAGGGCGCGCCGATAGGCGCTATCATAAATTCCTGTATCTCAACGTTATTGGAGGCATGCGCTCCACCGTTGAGAATATTCATCATAGGTATCGGCAACCTGACCGCGCGCGAGCCCCCTATGTGACGGTAAAGAGGTAGCTTATATGCCGCGGCACAGGCCCTCGCGTTTGCTAAAGAGACCGCCAGCGTGGCGTTTGCGCCAAGCTTCGCCTTGTTTTCTGTTCCGTCAAGCTCACATAGAAGTCGGTCCACGGTTGACTGCTCTGCGGAGTAACATCCTACTATCTCGGGCGAGATCTGTCTGCAAATACTTCCGACTGCACCAAGCACTCCCTTGCCGCCGTATCTCTTTGGATCTCCGTCACGGCGCTCCACCGCCTCGAATATTCCCGTAGATGCGCCCGACGGCACGCTTGCGACTCCGATAGAACCGTCCGAGAGTACAACGGTCGCCTCCACCGTGGGATTTCCGCGTGAATCGAGGATCTCACGTCCACTGCATTTTATAATCTGAGGTTTTATCATAATTTTTCCGGCCTTTCATTCATTTTCATGCTTTATTATTGGCTATCAACACATCGAATATACAAAAAGGGGCATACTGCCCCTTTTTAAAGTATGAGATTGGTAAGCTCCTCTTTAAGCTCCAGGGCAAATGCAACAGATCCAAGAGCAACGGTGTTTTTTCCGCTCTTTATATTCAAATTAAGTTCCTTGGCCGCCGATTTTAAAGTCTTACAGCATACAACGCTGTTCGCTGATATCCAGCTTATGTCGTCATACTTGACATCACCGACTATTATAAGCTTATCTATGCCTTCAAAACGAGAAATGGCCGCTATAGCGCTTATAGGCGCGCAAAGCGATACGTGCTCAAGTGCGCCCCCTCCAAGCACTGCCTCCGCGGTGGTTTTTATCGCCCAAACACCGTCCGCGTCACACGCGCTGTCAAAAACCATGAGCGGCGAAACGGAAAACACGTCAAACGAGCCCATATTGGACGCGACCGCAAGCCCCGCCTCAATGTTAGACCATTGTACCTTGATGCCGTCGCGGCGGATTGACAAAGCCGCATCGATCACAAGCATGGCGCTCTCTCTACCTATGATCGAAGGACTCTTGATGGTATATCCCTCGCGGGTGCCATAGGCAAAGTCCTGTCTGAGTCCCGAAATATGCCATGATTCAAAGCTCTTCTTTGCAGTCACGGTAATTCCTGTTTTGGCAACAGTTGCGAGCTTATTGTATACGGTCACCTTCTGGTTTGCGCTTACTATTGCGCGCGATCCCTGTGAGATCGCCCTGCAAACTACCGCCAACTCCCTGTCGTTCTCATCTTTGATCTCCGGTACGATAACTATATCGTATGGCGCGCAGAGCGATGAAAGATCAAAGCTGTCAGATGACATTCCCTCAAGAATTATGTATCTGCAATCATTCATGCGGCAAAGCAAAAGTGATAGCGCAAATGCCGCCTCCTCACGCAAAAAGCATTGATCCGGCACGGATATGACCTTGGACTTAAGCTCCGCGACCGCACGGTTAAAGTCCTCAATAGATGCGGGCGCGCCGTCGATGTAGACCATCTTACGGCAGTCAAAGCCGAATTCCGAGGTTATTCTGCCGACACGGTAGCCTTCGCTCTTAATGACCGACTCCAACATCACAGAGGTCATATACCCCGTGCTGCCGGATGGAATAAAGATGCTTTTGGTATTTATGTTTACTCTGCCCAGAAGCTCGCAAAGCTGCGCTGTACGGCTTGCGGATATATCCGAGTGGGATTCGGACGGTGCAAAGCTATTCATGTATTTAAGCGAATTAACGTACTTCATCCTATCCTCCCAATCATTTTATCTGCTTTAACAAAAGGACCGAATTAGCCTTAACGTAAACGGCAGAGGATATCCTCTCTCCGGTTTCCAGGCTCTTATATTCGGCATCGCCGTCAAGCGGGAGCATAAATCCATCTCCCATATTTGCTATAACAAGCACTCGGCTGTCATTCTTTTCTCTTACGTACGCGATAGCGCTCTCGGTGTGACTGAGGATATAAAAATCTCCGCCGGAGAATGCCTGCTCCTCGCGTCTCATTTTACCGAGCATTCTGTAAAAATCAAGTATCTCACGACGATATGTATCATCCATATCGTTCCACGGCATTGGCATACGGCAGAATGGGTCTCCGTAACCCTCAAGTCCTATCTCATCGCCGTAATATACCGACGGTATTCCGTACGCGGTAAACTGAAGCGCCGCCGCCACCTTAAGCCTGTCAACGCCGATTCTGCGCTCGCTCTCGGAGAGTCGCATGCGCGCAAGCGCGCTCGTCGGCTCGCCTGCGTGGTCGTCCTCCCTGCCAAGCACGGTCATTATTCTCTCTGTGTCGTGTGTTCCAAGCAGATTCATAAGCTTGTCGGACACGCAACGCGGATAGGACGCGTATATCTCGGTAAGAGTATTGTAAAGCATCTCCGCATCGCCCCACAAGCAGAATGATACGATCGCATTTTTCAACGGGTAGTTCATTACGCTGTCAAGCTGGTCGCCCAGGAAATATCTTCTTCTCTGTCCGTACGAGACCTTATCTGCGGCGTTTTCCCACACCTCACCGATAATTACCGCCTCGCTGTTCTCACCCTTGGCTCTCGCACGAAGCTCGTCCAAAAAAGCATTTGAAAGCTCGTCGGCAACGTCAAGGCGCCAACCCGCAATGCCTTTTTTGAGGTATTTTTCAATAATTCCGCCCTCTCCGGTAAAATAGGAGCGGCATCCTTCCTTCTCGTGATTGAGCTTCGGCAGAATATCTATTCCCCACCAGGATTCGTAATCGTCGGGATAGGAGCGGAATTTATACCAATCCGCGTATTTCGACGCAGGGTCGTTATACGCACCGCCCTTGCCGTATTTCTTGTATTTGTTGAAATAAAGGCTGTCGTCTCCGGTATGGTTAAAGACACCGTCAAGAATTATTCCGATTCCCCTCTCGCCTGCCTTGGCAACAAGATTGTCAAATGCCTCCTCGCCGCCAAACATCTCGTCTATCCTGGTGTAATCTCCCGTATCGTATTTGTGATTGGAGTATGCCTTGAATATGGGGCACAGGTAGATATAGGTCACACCGAGAGATGCAAGATAATCAAGCTTGTCCGCTACTCCCCAAAGGTTTCCGCCAAAGAAGGTATTGTTCTTGAGAGGCGCTCCGGGGTATGCGGGGAATTCGGGAATACCGCCATCCCAATCAGGGTTGATATGCGCGTCCTCCCTCACGGGGATCCGTCTATCGGCGTCTCCGCGGTAAAAGCGGTCAGTAAATATCTGATACATTACTCCCCTGCCAAAGCCATCGGGAGTATTGTATTCCTTTTTATGTACAAGCAATCTGAAGCGACTGCCCGCAGATTGCGAAAATTCAAAGTCCTTATTGTTATACGTGTCTGTAAAAAGAGTATCAAATCCGCGCAGGATAAGAAACTCATAGTAAAAAAGTCCGCAGCCGCGCTCTCCGCACAGCTGTGCGGTATCAAGCGTCAGAGAAAAGAGGTCTGTGACCTCGTCTATCTTATTCCGCTCCAGCGTGATATCACGCTCTGCCCCTCCGTCCTCAGCAATTCGCAAAACCACGCCAAGCGCGCCGATGCTGCGAGAGAGGGTCATTTTAAATTCTATTTTCTCGCCGCATGCAAATGCACCCAGCGAGCTTTTATCAACGCCCGCGACGGTTTTCTCCAATTTGACCCGGCACGCGCCGTCTATTTCACATGAAAGCTTAGGAAGCATAAGGTCCTCCCTTATTCAGTATTTCTCCGCAATTTAGGACCAATGGGGACGAGGTCATCGTCCCCATTGTATGGTTTTTATCAGTGAACGGGCTTAAGATCCCAGAATTTCTCTGCGTATTCGTTGATAGAACGGTCTGCCGCAAAGAAGCCTGCCGCGCTTGTGTTAAGAAGCGACATGCGTGTCCACTTCTCTCTGTCGGAGTAAGCGGCGATCATATCCTCGCGCGCAAGTCTGTAGGACTCAAAGTCTGCAAGACACATGTAAGGATCTGCAACGCCGTGACCTGTCAACAGGTAGGTAGCGATATCCGCAAAGGACTCGCCCGCAAATCCGATAGCCAAGAAGTTGACGATTCTCTTAAGTCTTTCGTTGTTGGAGTAGAACTCTGCGGAGCGATAGCCGCGGAGCCAGGTCTGCTCGACCTCGTCACTTGTAAGGCCGAAGATGTACATATTGTCCTTGCCGACCGCGTCAAGCATCTCAACGTTTGCTCCGTCAAGAGTACCGATAGTGATAGCGCCGTTGATCATAAGCTTCATGCAGCCCGTACCGCTCGCCTCTTTACCGGCAAGTGAGATCTGCTCGGAAATATCAGCCGAGGGAATAAGTATCTCTGCCGTGCTTACATCATAGTTTTCAAGGAATACTACGTTGAGCTTTTCCTTGATCTTGGGATTCTGCTCAATATCCTTGGAGATCATGCAGATAAGCTGGATTATTCTCTTAGCCATCTGATAGCCGGGAGCCGCCTTTGCGCCGAAGATAAAGGTCTGGGGGCGAATATCGAGGTCCGGGTTATCCTTAAGGTCAAGGTAAAGTCCGATGATATTGAGAACGTTAAGAAGCTGACGCTTATATTCGTGAAGTCTCTTGATCTGAACATCAAATACAGCATGGGTATCAAGAGTCTTACCGGTCTTCTTATAGTAGTGGTTAGCAAAAGCGATCTTGTTTTCGTGCTTTATAGCGCGAACTCTCTCAAGAACTGCCTTATCGTCCTCAAACTTTGCAAAATTTGCAAGCTCTACGGGGTTGTGTCTGTAGCCCGTACCTATGCAATCGTCAAGCAAAGCCGCAAGCTTGGGGTTGGAGTAGCAGAGCCAACGGCGGTGCGCGATTCCGTTAGTTACGTTATCGAATCTATCGGGATACATCTTGTAGAAATCCTTGAAGATGGTATCTGTAAGGATTCCCGAATGGAGCTTGGAAACTCCGTTTATAGAGTGAGAACCGATTACGGAAAGGTTAGCCATTCTTACGTTTCCGTAGCCGACTACGCTCATCTTGCTTATTCTCTGCCAGTTGCCGGGGAAGGCATTCCATGCCTCGCGGCAGAATCTCTCGTTGATCTCCTTTACTATCATGTAGATTCTGGGGAGCTTCAAGCGGAAGAGATCCTCATTCCAGGTCTCAAGCGCCTCGGGCATGACCGTGTGGTTAGTGTAAGAGCAGATCTTAACGACCTTATCCCACGCTGCCTCCCAGGAGTAGAAATAGTCGTCGATAAGTATTCTCATAAGCTCGGGAATACAGAGCGCGGGGTGTGTATCGTTAATGTGTATAGCTACCTTATCCTCAAGGTTGTCAAGAGTTCCGTATACCGCCATGTGGTCACGGATAATACTCTGGACAGATGCGGAAACAAGGAAATACTGCTGTGTCAGGCGAAGAAGCTTACCCTCTGTGTGGTTGTCGGAAGGATAAAGCACCTTGGTAATAGTTTCGGCGTTGGTGTTCTCCTCGATAGCCTTCTGATACTGACCCTGTGTAAAGAGACCCATATTGAAGTTCTGCATGTTTCTCGCCTTCCAAAGACGAAGTCTGCTGACCCCCTTGGAGTCCGCGCCCGAGATCATCATATCGTACGGAACCGCCTCAAGCTCCTCGGCGTCCTCGTAGATAATGTTCATGTGGTTGTTCTCCCACTGCTCCTTGATATGTCCGCCAAAGCGAACTACGAAGCTGCGGTCTGTTCTCGGAACAAGCCATACCTCTCCGCCGGGGAGCCATACGTCGGGGAGCTCTACCTGCATGCCGTCAACGATCATCTGCTTGAAAAGACCGTACTCATAGCAAAGCGAGAATCCCGTCGCGGGATAATCAAGAGATGAGAGAGAGTCCATGAAACATGCGGCAAGGCGGCCAAGACCTCCGTTACCAAGACCTGCGTCGGGCTCACACTCGTAAAGATCGTCAAGCTTGAAGCCAAGCTTTTCAAGGGCCTCGCCGTATTCCTTCTGAAGACCCAGGTTGCAAACGTTGGTCTTAAGGGAGCGTCCAAGCAAGAATTCCATGCACATATAGTAAACGCGCTTTGCGCCTTCTTTATTAACCTCTTTTTTAAATTCACCGCGCTTTTCGGTCAGAATATCTCTGATCGTCATAGAAACAGCCTTATACATTTGCTCTGTAGATGCCTCAAGTGCGGTACAGCCGAAATATCTGGATAACTTGGTTTCAATGTTCTGCTTGATTTCGGTCTGATTCAGTTTTTCCTTGTTCATTTTGAGTGATACCTTTCTTTAGGAGTTTATATACTACTGATTATTCAGTAAAAAATGCCTTTTTTAAGCACAGGACGGACAAGAAAACGCAAAAATTCTCTTATCTCTCCTCTGCCTAAAAAATCCTTTGGGGCTGCCGTGAAATTCACGGCAGCCTCATATGATCTGTTCGGTTTATGATTATACGAACCTTGATGTCTTAAAGAGAATCGTACATCTCCATGTACTTCTCTGCCGAGCTTGCCCAGGAGAAATCCGTGCCGGTGATCTTCGATACGAACTTCTTAAACTGAGGTGCGTCGCCGTAAAGCGCAAGCGCAGCCTCTATTCTGTCGCGAAGCTCTGCTGCAGAGTAGTTTGCAAATGTAAATCCGTTACCCTTGATCTCGCCGTTATCTACCCAATAACCCTTGATTGAGTCATAAAGTCCGCCGGTCTCTCTTACTACGGGCACTGCGCCGTATCTTGAAGCGATCATCTGAGAAAGTCCGCAGGGCTCACTCTTGGAAGGCATTACGAAAATATCGCACGCGGCGTATATCTTCTTGGAGAGATCTCTGTCATACGTCAGAAGCGCTCTTACCTTATCGGGATGATCCGCCTCTAATCCTGAGAAGAAGCGTTCAAATCTCTCCTCGCCCTTACCAAGCACGACGAGCTGAACATCGTTATTTCTGACCACATCGTACGCGATCTCCGCTACAAGGTCAAGTCCCTTATGCGCCGCAAGTCTGGAGATTATTGCAAGCATGGGAACGTCAGCCCTCTCGGGGAGTCCGTATTCGCGCTGAAGCGCAAGCTTGTTCTCCTTTTTGCCGGATATAGTATTTCTTCTGTCATAATTCTTGGCCAAGGGTGCGTCCTTTGCGGGATTATAATAATTGTAATCTATTCCGTTAAGGATTCCGCAAAGCTTGTGCGCATTTTTCTCAAGCACGAAATGAAGTCCGTGAGAGTATTCGGGAGTCTGTATCTCCCATGCGTATCTCGGGCTTACGGTAGAAACCTTATCCGCGCACTCAATAGCAGCCTTTGTAAGGTTGATGCAATCATCATACTGCATCAATGCATGCACGCTCGGATCAAGATCAAACACGTCGCCGAGGATCAGGAAGGGATACTTACCCTGATACTCTATATTGTGGATGGTATAGACGGTCTTTGTGTCCGCAAAGCCCTCTATATTGCGATATTTAGTATTCAGGTAAACTACGGTGAGGGCAGACTGCCAGTCGTTGGCGTGGATAACGTCGGGATAGAATCCGATCTGCATCATAGCCTCAAGGACCGCCTTTGAGAAATACGCATATCTCTCGCCGTCGTCGAAGAAGCCGTAAAGAGCCCCCCTCTTGAAGTAGTACTCGTTATCGACGAAGTAATATGTAACCCCGTCCTTAACAAGGCTCTTTATTCCGCAGTATGCCTGTCTCCAGGAAAGATTGAAGGTAAAGACTGCCTCGTCCTTCATCTGCGCGCGCCACTCATCACTTACCGCCGAATAAAGCGGAAGGATCACTCTTACGTCAACATTGTCCTTCTCACGTGCCTTAAGGGCAGCGGGAAGCGAGCCCATAACGTCTCCAAGTCCACCCGTTGCGGCAAAGGGCATTACCTCTGCGCCTACAAAAAGTATTTTTTTCATAAAACAACCTTTTCTTTTAACTTGAAATTAAACCGATACATTCTTTCCTATATAGAAAGGCATCGTTTCGTGTCCGGAAAGCTTTCTGTTATCCTTAATGATAACGTTCTTGTCAGTGATGACACAGTTCAGATCAGCACCCTGACATACATAAGTGTCCTGGAAGAGCACACAGTTCTTGACCACTGCTCCCTTGCCAACGTGAACGCCTCTGAAGATCACCGAGTTTTCAACCGTTCCCTCGATAACGCATCCCTCTGCAACAACAGAGTTTGTTACCTTCGCGCCCTCACAATAGCGTGTAGGAGCGGAGTTACGGATCTTTGTAAGAACGGGACGGTTCTTCACTCCGAAGAGCTGCTCGCGCATATCAGCCTCAAGAAGCTTCATAGAGCAATCGAAATAGTTCTCCATGGAGTCTATCTTTGCGTAGCATCCGTCGTACTCGTATACCTTGTAGCTCTCCTTGCCGATATTCTTGCAAACCACGTCCTGCATGAAGCTGGTGTAGCCGTGACCGATAGCCATATCAAGAACGTTCAGAAGATATGTACGCTTCAGAACCATAACGTTTATATAGGTTCTTACCTGACGGTCCACGTTCTTTGCTCCGACGATATCGGTAACGTTGCCCTCACCGTCGCATCCTACTATTCTGACCGCCTCGCCCTTTGAGGGTGTGGTCGTCTTTGTAACGAAGGTTATGTCAGCTCCGCTTTCCACGTGTTTTTTGATAACGTCCTTTATGTCGATGTTGCAAATAACGTCACAGTCGGACATAACAACGTAATCTTCCTTGCATCTCTTAAAGAAGTTTACCGCACCGAGAAGAGCCTCAAGTCTTGATGAGTAGGATCTTCCTGCCGCCGCATTCTCATAAGAAGCGATATAAGGAGGAAGTATCTTGATTCCACCCTCTCTGCGGGCAAGGTCCCAGTCCTTTCCGTTTCCGATATGGTCAAGAAGTGACTGATAGTTGTTCAAGGTTACAACGCCGATCTTGGAAATACCCGCATTTACCATATTGGATATGGTAAAGTCGATAAGGCGGTATCTGCCACCGAAGGGCACGCTTCCGAGCGTTCTCATCTTTGTAAGCTCGGGAATCTTATTATCATGTATATTTGGGAATATAATTCCTACTGCTGCCATAGTTCTTGTTCCCTCCCTTAAAATTCCGAAATGATTGCGCCGTCTTCAACGCGTGCGCCTGCGGGAATCTCAACGTCCTCTCCGAGAACGGTAATTCCCTTTGCATTTTCCTTTGCCGCGCCGATAGTAGCTCCTGCGCCTATGGTAACGTTTGTATCAATGATAGAATAGTTAACGGTCGCGCCCTCGCATATATCGGTATCACCCATGAGCACGCTATCCTTAACGTATGCGCCCGCGCCGACCTTTACACCCGCGCCGAGAACGCTGTTGATGACGGTGCCGTATATCTCACAGCCGTCGGATACGTAGCAGTTCTCTATTCTCGCGCCTTCTGCCACGAACTGAGGACCCGTGGACTGATTTCTTGCATATATTCTCCAATCGGGGTCTGCAAGATCAAGTACAGGCTCCTTACCGATAAGATCCATATTAGCTTCCCAAAGGGAGCTGATGGTTCCAACGTCCTTCCAATATCCGTCAAATGAGTAAGCGTACATTTTCTCACCTGCGGCAAGCATATTGGGAATGATATTTTTACCGAAGTCGTTTGAAGATTCGGGATTTTGCTCGTCCTCTGTCAAGTACTTCTGAAGCTTATCCTTGTTGAATATGTAGATACCCATGGACGCCTTTGTGCTGTCGGGGTTCTTGGGCTTCTCGGAGAACTTGTAGATAGATCCGTCCTCGTTGGTGCTCATGATACCGAAGCGGCTCGCCTCCTCGATCGGGACGTCAATTACCGCGATGGTACAGTCCGCACCCTTTTCCTTGTGCGCCTTGAGCATTGCGTAATAGTCCATCTTGTAGATGTGGTCACCCGAAAGGATTAATACATAATCGGGGTCGTATCTATTTATGAATGCAAGGTTCTGGTAGATCGCATTTGCCGTACCCTTGTACCAGTCAGCGGACTTTTGTCCCTGATAGGGCGGCAAGATCTTTACTCCTCCATACACACGGTCAAGATCCCAAGGCTGACCGTTGCCTATATACTCGTTTAGCACGAGAGGCTGGTACTGTGTGAGGACACCGACGGTGTCTATTCCGGAGTTGATACAGTTTGAAAGAGTAAAATCGATGATCCTGTACTTGCCTCCGAAAGGAACCGCAGGCTTCGCGGTCTTGACAGTCAAGGCATAAAGTCTTGATCCCTGTCCTCCCGCCAATAGCATTGCTACGCATTCTTTTTTCTTAAACATGGAAACAGCTCCCCTCTTTGTTTGTATTGTTTTTATTTTATACGTTCCAAAAGCACCGCGCCGTACGCTTCAAGCGCAATGCGAATAGACATATTATTTTCGCGGGACACAACCGCCCCGTCGTACCCCAAGCTTCGGGATGAATCAAGTATCACCCTCCACTCACCCTCTGCGGGGAATGTAAGACAACCTCCGTTGCCCCAGAGATCGGTAACGAGAATAAGCTCGGAATCCGCGGCATATCTTCTCGTCACTCTTATGCCGTAGCTGTCGCTCTCCGAGATGCCCGAGCCCTCCCATACCTCAGGATTGGCCAGATAAGCTCCCGAAAGCAACGCGCAAAATAACTGAAACCTTGCATTTTCTGTAGACTCAAACACGTGTCGGTCAAAGACTCGCACTGCCTGCTCATGCCCGGCCTCGCGTCCCATGCGAGTGAGCATCCTGCCCTCCTTAAAGAGCAGATATGTCATGGCAGCCGCCCCTCGGCGAAGCTTTTTATTGTACGGCGCCTGTCGGAAGTGACCAAGGTACGCGCCACAGTCCATAACATAATTAACCGCGCGCTCCCCTGCAAAAGAAATCTTATGTACAAGCTTCGGGAAAAATTCCGACGCATCACATTCTTCAATGACACCGTCCGCCGCGGCGCGTAACGCTTTGGATGTATTACCTCTCAGCAAAACTCCTATAGATGCCGAGCGCATCGTGGTCGCAAACGTATCAAAGGCCTTCTCACCGCCCTGCTTTGAATCAGCCCCGCCGCAGAGACAAACGTGTGTATAGCCCATCTGCAGAAGATATGGCAAAAGCTCTCTTGCAAGCGTTCCGTAATCTATCTCGCGACACCCGTCGTAGCAGAGCCACTTGTCGGATTCTATCTCGTAGACGTTGAGCGGCCTGTCCGCCACCGTCGCCGCGCAAGCGGCGCGGCTCTCTCTGTAAACCGAGTTAAAATACGGCTCGCCGTCGCACTCCTCAGCATAGGCGTCACGGATATATATATTCTCGCCGCCTACCATCGCCTTGAACTTGTATCTGTCGCCGTCCGATATCTCACTCTCCGGAATATCGACCTGCCAGATACCGAGCTCATCCTTCTCCATTGGAATGTTGTCCGCCCACATGTTAAACGAGCCTATAAGATAGACCTCGTCCGCATACGGCGCAAGAACCCGGAAAAAGACACGGGCGCCCTTCTTACAGGCGCCCAAATCCGCATATGCGCCCGTCAAAGCATAAAGCTTCCCTGAGTCGTCCACCTTATCAGAGCTTTGCGCGAACATATGCCATCCCCTTTTCCGTATCGTAACGACAAATAGGGGTATTAAAATTAAAACTTTACAGTAAATTCCAAAAAACCGATATCTGCCCGATTTACTTATATACATATTATATCATTAAATCCACGGCGTGTCAACTAACAATTATTCCAAATATCTCAACAAATATATGGTAATTTTAACAAAACAGAGCAGAAAACGGCAATATCCTTGCATATTGCCGCAAAACAGCACGTATCCGTTTGCGCGAATTCCTCTATTGACAAAATCGGTGCGACATGTTATAATTACTAGAGTATTGCTTGAGGAGGATTTGTGATGAGCGTAAGACTTTCAAAAATAGTCGGAAATACGGCGCTTTGTAACCGTATTGCGCAAGACATCGACAACAATACCCTATCTCACGCATATATCATTGAAGGGCCTGCAGGAAGCGGCAGACACACCTTGGCGAAAAACATAGCCGCGGCGCTTTCCTGCAAAAACACCTTGTCAGCACCGTGCTGTTCATGCAACAGCTGCTCTAAGATCCTCGGCGACGGCTCGCCCGATGTTATAATCAAGGGACTTGAGGGTGATAAAGTAACAATAGGCGTAGAGTCGGTCAGATATATAAAGGATGACATACTCATCGCCCCAAATGAGCTTGACATCAAGGTCTACATTATAGAAAACGCCGACGTAATGACAGTTCAGGCGCAAAACGCGCTTCTATTATCACTTGAGGAGCCGCCGAGCTACGTTATGTTCTTTATCTTGTGTGAAAGCTCAAACGCGTTGCTTGAAACGATACGCAGCCGCGCGCCCGTCTTAAGACTTGAGCGACTCTCGGACCTTGAGGTCGCAGAGTACCTGCTTGAGCACGACAGTCGCGCCAGGCAACTTAAGGACGAGGATGCAAAGGCATTCAACACCCTGATATTCGCATCAAACGGCTGTATAGGAAAGGCTCTTTCACTCCTCGATACACAAAAACGCAAGACGCTCTTTGATGAGAGGGAGACCGCGGAGAGAATACTCTCCATCCTCTCATGTCCTAATCGCACAGAGGTACTTGACATTATATCCTCGCTTGGTAAAAAGCGCAGTGAGGTAGCAAGATATCTTATATCGGTGCAATACGCCGTAAGGGATTTAATGCTGCTTAAGAAGTCGGACTCTGCAAGGCTCTGCTTCTTCCCCGATCGCGAAGAAGCGCAGGAGCTTTCCACACACTACACGTCAGCCTCGCTGATGTCGCTCTACAACGCCCTTTGTGTCGCGTGCGACGAGCTTGATGCAAACTCTAACGTCAGACTCACTCTGCTTTGCATGGCGGAGAGAGCGGGACTTATCTGATTTATTAATTCACAACGAAAAAGGTTGGTATAAAATGGACGAACAGAAAAACACGTCAACAGCCCCCGCGCAGGGTAACGGCAATTGGCGCAAAAAGAAAAATAGAAGAAGACACCACTCCGGCAAGAACAAGAACCGCCCGAATGCCGAGGAAAATATAAATAAAGGCGCGGCGGAAAACGCAAGCGCGACAAGCAGCCCCGCTGAGGAAAAGATCGACACCTCGGTGATCGAGGCTATGGAGAAGGAATCCGAGAGCACGCTCTTCGGTACCGATCCCGATTCTCCCGAGATCACGGTTTCGATCGATGACGAAGAAGACGTAAAGCTTGTAACCGTTGCGGGAATACGCTTTAAGCCAAACGGCAAGGTATACTTTTTTGAAAAAGGCAACGTCACGCTCAAGGCGGGCGGACACGCGATAGTTGACACCGCGCGCGGACTTGAATTCGGCGAGGTAGCCTTCCCCGAGCGAGAGGTAAAGGAATCCTCGCTCGTACTTCCCTTGCGCGCAGTGATCAGAGCCGCAACGAAGGAAGACGTAGAGCATCACGCTCAGAACAAGATCAAGGAAGAAGAAGCGTTCAAGATATGCCAGACGAAGATCGAAGCGCACGAGCTTGATATGAAGCTGATCGAGGCGCAGTACTCCTTTGATAATTCAAAGCTTCTCTTCTACTTCACGTCCGCAAACCGCGTTGACTTCCGTGAGCTTGTCAAGGACCTTGCAGGTGTGTTCAAAACACGTATCGAGCTTCGCCAGATAGGAATCCGTGACGAGGCAAAGCTTATGGGCGGACTTGGCGCGTGCGGTCGGGCTCTTTGCTGCACGACATTCCTGTCGGATTTCGTACAGGTTTCGATCAAGATGGCCAAGGAGCAGAATCTTTCTCTCAACACAGGTAAGATATCGGGCTGCTGCGGCAGACTTATGTGCTGCTTGCAGTACGAATACTCGACCTACGTTGAGGAATCAAAGCGCACCCCCTCGGTTGATTCTACCGTAAAGACACGCGAGGGAGTGGGCATCGTCACCGAATCAAATCCCTTGGCAGGAACTATCAAGGTCAAGCTCAACGACAAGCCCGATATGGCTCCCGTGCTTTTCAAGCGCGAGGATGTAACTCTTATCTCCCGCCCCTCAAAAAAGGATAACGACTGATATTGACTTGTCGCATTTTGGATGTTTATGACATATATCCAAAAAGCTTTCTTAAAAATTGTTCACTTTTTTTCTTAAAACAGGTTGAAAAAGAAAAGAAAGTGTGATACAATATACCTACAAATTTTAATCGGAGGTGCTAATCATGGCATACAGAATTTCTGAAGATTGCATCGGTTGCGGTGCTTGCGCAGCTGAGTGTCCCGTTGAGGCTATCGCTGAGGGTGATGGCGTATATGTAATCGACGCTGATAAGTGCATCGACTGCGGCTCTTGCGCAGAGACTTGCCCCGTAGGCGCTCCCCAGCAGGCATAATTGCCAAATTAGGGGTACATAAATACACTCTGAAAATTCGTCGGGAATCGTTTTTTGAAAATTCGAGTCCCGACGTTTTTTTGACTAAAACTATTAACACTTCAAAGGATTTCAAGGCATGAGTAATTGCAATATAAATTTGAAGATAAACGAGGAGCTTACGCTTACCGAGTCCAAAAACGGCCTGACCTTCGGGACGGACGCCTTTTTGCTTGCCGCCTTTTGCGAGGGCGGAGCTAAAAAAAGATGCGCCGACCTTGGAAGCGGCACGGGCGTAATTCCCCTTTTGTGTATTCAAAAAAATAAATTTAATACGGCTTATGCGATAGAGATCCAGGAGAGATTTTCCGAGATCATAAAGCAAAACGCAGAGCAGAACGGCCTTTCCGACAAGGTTATTCCCCTCTGCGCCGACATTCGCGACATCAAGGCAAGCGACACCGGCGGCGAGCTTGACGCTGTCACCGCAAATCCACCGTATATGACGGTGGACAGCGGAAAACGCAACGAGCACGACGAAAAATTTATCGCGCGCCATGAGGTGCACGGAGATATCGGTGATTTTTGCGCCTGCGCATACCGTCTGCTCAAGCACGGCGGTAAATTTTATACTGTATGGCGCCCCGACAGACTCTGCGACCTTCTCTGCGCGCTCAGGTCAAACAGACTTGAGCCCAAGGTCATCATATTCGTCCATGCAACGACCGAAAACGAGCCCTCGATGGTGCTTGTGCAGTCGACAAAGGGCGCGGCATCGGGCGCGAGAGTTCTCCGCCCCCTAATATTGCACGACTCAAAAGAGGACGCAAAAAACAGCAAGCTTTCAGATGACGCCGCGGCGATATACGAGAGCTGCTCGTTCAAGAATTTTAAATAGACAATTACGGAAAACCGTTTAGAATAAAGGATTTTTTATGGAAAACATGAGAAGAGTTCTCAGCTATACCCGCCGTGCCATCGACGACTACTCGATGATCGAGGAGGGCGACAAGATCGCCGTAGGCGTTTCCGCGGGCAAGGATTCGCTTACCCTGCTTTGCGCAATGGCGGCGCTGAGAAGATTTTACCCGAAGAAATTTGAGCTTATCGCTATCACTATCGATATGGGCTTTGAGGGAATGGATTTTGAGGCCTGCAGAAAGCTCTGCGAGGATCTTGACGTTCCCTATCACGTCGTGCCCACCGAGATATCAAAGATAATTTTTGACGTCCGCAAGGAGTCAAATCCCTGCTCGCTCTGCGCTAAAATGCGCCGCGGCGCGCTTCATACCGCCGCAAAGGAGCTTGGATGCACCTCGGTAGCCCTCGGACACCATTTCGATGACGTAGTAGAGACCTTTATGCTCAATCTTTTCTTTGAAGGAAGGCTTGGTTGCTTCAGCCCCGTGACTTACCTTTCAAGAGTAGGAATAAAGCTGATAAGACCTATGCTGTATATGCCCGAAAAGGAGGTCAAGGCGTTCTCACAAAAGAACGAACTGCCCGTAACCCCCTCGCCCTGCCCCGCCGACAAGAACACGCAGAGAGAGGAAATGAAGCAGCTCCTTCACACACTCGAAAAGGACAACAAGGGACTTCGTTATCGCATCTTCGGCGCGATCGCCCGCGGCGAGCTTGACGGTTTCCGCGAAACAGGCCGAATGGAAGGAATCAAAAAATATTCCGACGAGGAATCCTGATATACCGTTCTCCGCAAGCTAAAACCATACACATAAGAAAAGCCGCTCGCAATAGAGCTGTACTCTAAAGGACAGTTTTCAAAAATACGGCATATCTCGAAAGAGGTGTGCCGTATTTTGCATTTGTGTCCACAAATGCAGTGCTTCGTAAGTATTAATTAAAGACTACAACAAAATTTCCGTCTGTTTGTAAACAAATAAACTTGCACCAACCAAGGCTCCCTTGTGTAAAGGGAGCTGTCGCGAAGCGACTGAGGGATTGTTTTAGCACAACTCTAATCTCTTACAATCCCTCCGTCACGGCGTTGCCGTGCCACCTCCCTTTACACAAGGGAGGCTTTTTTCTTCCTCCCGGAAGGTAAGCAAATAACATTTGAAAAGATAGTGTCAAAAGTACCTTTGCATTGCTTTTGACAGTCCGTTTAAAATAAGATCCGTATATTTTTGTTTCACTTCGTTATCTGAACTTACCTTAATGCAGATGCGCTACTCATTTTTACTTTTCGTAATGTTTTTATTTTAAAGACAAAAAATATTTACTTTAGTAAATTTATATTGACAATTCTTGCGATTTGTGTTATATTGTTTATAGAAAGGAGATGAACGTATGTATATTGATTACAGTAAGCTATGGAAATTATTGATTGAAAAGAATATGAACAAAAGCGATTTGATCGCACTCACCGGAATCAGTTCCAGAGTTATAGCAAAAATGTCTAAAAACGAAACGATTACAACCGACACAATTGCCAGAATATGTTCAGCGCTTAACTGCAGCGTCAGTGATATTATGGAATGTATTAGCGAAGAAAATCTCACAGTGTATGCTGCCTACAAAAAATATGGTGTATGTGTTGAGGAAAACGAGTTATTTAAGACGGTTCAGTTTACTGTGGCAGGTCAAAAATACACGGTTTATCAATCTAATGAGTTGGCAACAAAGGCTACACAAATTCATTGCGAGGACGATAAAACAGTATACTGGGTTCAATTTTATCCCGTTGGACATATTGCGGGGATGCCTGTAAAAAAGGTTTTGGTAAAACCTTATCCAAAGGATAACGAAATTATCATCGTTTTGATCAAAGGGAAACCTTGCGTAATAGCCGGCTTGGATGAAAACGGTTTTGTTTCGAGTAGAGGCGTGCGAAAAAACAAGTCCGATATTTACGTTATGTCAGAATCCGCGTTTAAGCTTTTTACCCCGCAAGTAATGTGAATTTGCATTGTTTTACAACCCGATAGTACACATACAAGCTGTAACACATTACACCTTGCGGGGCAAGGCATGTGAAAAAGGACAGAGATGGAAACATCTCTGTCCTTTTTTTGTCGGCAAGTAAAACTGTCCTTTAGGGTACAACCCTATACGAGCGGCTTTTTTATTATTATTTCGTATTTCTCTTTTCGCTTCTCACTATCTTATACATCTCCTCTGTCGCGAGGCGCGTCTTTGCGACAACGTCGCGCTCGGTCTTCGGGAAGCAATAATACAAAATATCATTGTTACCAATGCAGATTATGTCGCCAAGCTTGTACCAGAAATAATCGGCGTAAAGGCTATATGACGCAAGAGGCTTTTGAGTGTAATCAAGCTCACCGTCAACACCCGTGAGGTGGAAGCCCTCGCGATTGTGCGTGAGATGACCGTCGCCGATATCGTAGATACAGTCGGTATCCACCATAGCGCAGATGTTCACGTCAATATCGAGATTGTACGTGCCATCCTCGATCTCCTTCTTTACGCATTCTCTTTCCCAGCGGTACCAATCGGGAATGTGCGAAAATTCGGTCTCGCCCTCGCGGGCCTTCATAGAGCCGTCCTCAAGCATCTCGTACACCTTGCCGCAGGCGCTACAGGTAAGCGTAGTTCCCTTACCCACGGTTTCGCCCTCAACGTTGCAGTGCGGACATTTGTAGAGCACGCGGTTGAGCGAGTCTGCTCTGAAAGGCTCGTCGATCTTGACACCGTTCTCCTTTTGCCAGGCGAAGTTGTCAAAGGTGAACTTTTCAGTCAACAGATCATTGATCTCGCTTATCTTCATCTTCTTTATCTCGTCGGGAGAAAGGAGATATTCCATCGTCGCCGACACGTTCACCTTACGGAGCTGGAGATTATTGTAAAGCGGGTCGCGCGTAAACGCGCCCTCGGTCTTAATCATAACGACCGGCATATCAAGTATCTTGATGCATCTGCCAAGGCTCTGCGGAAGCGGAGTTGCCGTTCCGTCAAAGCTGTAGCTTGCCTCGGGGTACATAAGGATAGATGAATTGTGGCGCTTTACCGCGTACATCATATCATGTAAAAGACCGACGTCGCCGACGAACTTTTTGGTCGGTATGCAGCCGAGATAATGCATCAGCAGATTTCTGCCGATAAATCCGTCAGAGGTGGTAACGATATTGTACTTTCTTGGAAAAAGCAGCTTGTTTGCGATCTTCAGATCAATAAAGCTCGAGTGATTCATAAGGATAAAGCAGGGCTCGTTTTTACCGAGTCTGTCCATATCTATCTTCTCGTACTTAAACTTTGTTGCCATGAGATCGGGAAATGATGCGATGCGAACGACAGTGCCCAAAATCTTGCTTGGCTTTGCGGGCTTCTTTTTCTTTCTGGGCTGTTTTGCAAGGACCTCACTATACGTATAACCGCTCTTGACCTTCATATCTTTTCCGCCTTCTTTTAGTAAATTTCCAATGTTAACTGAATATTAACTCACCCTATAATTTTAACATCATTTGATGTGTTTGTCAAGAAATTTTATACGTATCATAGTCTTTTTTATCACCTTTCTTGTCGTTTTAGTGCTTATTTTGTAAACATTCGATTGTTTTTTAAATCATGAGTGTATATATTGCATATGTATTTGTCTAAAAAACTACTAATTTGCTAAATCACTTGACATATGTATTAAATAGTGATATAATCGTACGTGCGAAATCTTTTAAAGAAAACATTTCCAAAGGAGGAAATAAAAAATGAAAAAGATTAGATTTCTGATTCTTTCGGTTCTCCTTCTTTCTCTCCTGCTTACAGTCTTCACAAGCTGTGACGTCAAGTCCCTGTTAGGTCAGGTCGAGAAGAGCGAGATAGAAACAAAAAATGAAGATACCACCGACAGATTCAGCAACTCGACCACCACTAAGGAACCCTCAACCAAGGATCCATCAACCAAGGATCCCACTTCCCTCTCCTCGTGCGATCACGATTGGGATGAATGGGTAGAATCCGAAACACCCATTTGCGCCACGGGATATAAAACTCGCACATGTCTCGAATGCTCAGCAACAGAGCAGGTATTCGTAGCCCCCGTTGAGCATAAACTTATCGCCATCGAGGTCGAATACGCCGACGAGAGCGAGATCAAGGCAAGATTCAGCTGCGAATATTGCGGCATGCTCCTCTTAAAGACAGTCGAATCAGACGGAGATGACGACGGCGACGGAATCATCAATAGCATGGAGATCTCCATCGGCACAAACCCCTTTGACTCCGACACCGACAAGGACGGAATCGATGATAAGCGCGAGGTCAGCAGCACCAACACCGACCCCCGCCTTGGAGACTCCGACGAAGACGGACTTTCCGACCTTGAAGAAATAGAGGTCTACTACACAAATCCTCTTAATGCCGACTCCGACAATGACGGTGTAACAGACGGCAAGGAGGTAGAGATGTCGTTCGATCCTCTCACACCCCAAACAACCTTTACCGTTTCCTACACTCCTTCCTTTGACGAGGAGGAGAGCATGGCGGCAGTTCCCTCTATTGAGGCTGAGCTCACACCTGCACAGGTCAACGCCCTCAAGATCCAGCGCTCCGACGCGGTTTCCCGCAATTCGGTAGGCTACATTGGCGATGCTTTTGATTTCTCTATAGACGATGAAAGCGTAGAAAACACAAACGTATCACTTACAGTAGGATTTGAGTATGACGAGAACAAAGTATCCTATAATGCGCAGCCCACGATCTACGCTATTGAGGAAAATGAGCACGGAATCAAGCACATGACACCCGTAGAGACATATGTCTATGACGGAAAGGCAACCGCGCTTGTAGACAAGTTCACAACCTACGTGCTTGTTGACAGAACTCAGCTTGAAAATGAGCTTACCTGGATCGACACCTACACTATCGACAAGAATTTTGATAATCTTGAGATCGTGTTCGTAATTGACGACTCGGGAAGCATGACCTCCTATGACCCCTACAATCAGCGTCTTGACGTGGCAAGAGAGCTTATAGATAAGCTCCCCGCAGATACAAAGATCGGTATTGTTGCATTTGGTGACACAAGCGAGTACAGAAGATTGACCGGCGATACCCTTATCAATGATAAGCTGATAGCGCAGGAATATCTCACCACATACTACTACACGTCTAACGGCTGGTCCACATATATGTATGACGCGATCGAACGCTCGTTTGATCTTTTTGAATCCACAGACGAGAACACCATGCGCATGATGGTAGTGTTGACCGACGGAATCTCAGAGGATACATCTTATCACAACTCGGTTATCAACACCGCAATTCTCAACAACGTAAACCTTTTCACCGTAGGACTCGGCTCCGGTAATTCAAGCTACTTTGAAAGCTACCTTGAGCCCCTCGCAAACGGCACAGATGGCGAATTCTACCTTGCAAATGATGCATCTAATCTTGCGGAAGCCTTCGATGCCATCGGAGAAAAGCTCAGCCTTACTACCGATTCGGACGGCGACGGCCTCTCCGACTACTACGAGGAAAACACCGTTCTCTTCAGCGGTGTAAATTACGTTCTTGATAAGACTAATCCCGATACCGACGGCGACGGTCTGCTTGACGGTGAGGAGATCGTTACAACGATTATTTACAGCGTTGACGGAACCAAGATGAGCGTGACGGGTGTTGTCAAGTCCAACCCCTCATTGGCAGACTCTGACGGTGACGGCGTAAACGATAAGTTTGACGTCTACCCCATGGACGAAACCAGATAATAAAAGATTCAGCGCAGTGCCACACGGCACTGCGCTGTTTTCTTTTCACTACCCATTAACAGATTTGGAGTTCATATTCCATATAAAAACTTCCTTTCGGTTTGTGTTAAACACCATTATACCGAAATGAAGTAATAAGTCCAGATAAGTTTTGAAAATTATTTGTTTTCAATGCTTTTCGCCACAGCGAAAAGCTACCTTACTTCTTCACTATTCACTACTACCTATTACTTTCCAAAAACCTTCTCGGATGGATTTAGTGGAAAGTGAAAAGTAAAGAGTGAAAAAGTAAAAACCTTCCCGAACTTCGTACGAGAAGGCTTTTAGCACGTGTTGAAAAAAGATTTCTATTTATCACATTTTATTCTTGTTCAATAGATGGTATTACCGATGCTGAACCAAAAACAACTATTTTCCCACAACGGATACAAGCACCGTTTTCTTCCGTAGAAATAACAAAAGTACGACGGTTGTCCTCAAAGGCAATCGCATCCTCCTCGTTGGAAAACTCGTAAATATATGCCCAGCTCCAATTAGGATCTTCGCGTGAAACGCTTTGATCGGTAATGTGAACAATTTCAAGAATCTCTCCATTAAGTGAGAGTCCCATGCTACTAATATTTTGACATATAGTTGCAATCATAGAGGAATCGTATTTCTGAATATAAAAAACCTTTTTGTCAAAAAGTTGTATTATCGCATCAACCGTTAGATTGGTCTCGGTTTCAACGTTTTCAGTCATCGTAGCCTCGGATGAAGTAGTATCATCAACCGTTAGATTGGTCTCGGTTTCAACGCTTTCAGTCATCGTGGCATTGGATGAAGCAGTATCATCATGGCCCAGTGCATCACAAGCTACAAAGAAAAGCAATAGTAAACTTAGAACTAAAACACTTAATGAAATTTTATTCATTTTTCCTTTCCTCCTAAAACAAAAAGATGTGCACAACCGAAAAAAAAGCATACTCCGATTGGTGGTACACAAGACGTAACAAGCGCGGAGATAACCATCGCCCAAACATCAAGTGAGAATTTGCATTTTTGCCAAATTCATTATTAATGTTGAACATATCACCTTCATTTGACTAAAGTATATCACAATTTCACAGTTTTGTCAATGAAGCATTCGCTACGCGAATATGAAGCAGAAGCCTCACGGCTTCTATGATGCGGCGGTGTTGCCGCCATGAAGCGAAGCGCGATGTTACTTCTCCGTAAGCCGAAGGCTCGCTTCATAGGGCGAAGCCCTGCTTCCTTTTTCATACACCGCAGGTGCGCTTCATTTCCGGGTGGCGCCTGCAACGCAAAAAGGACACCCGAAGGTGTCCTTTGCGTTGGCACGTGCCCGACAAAAAAGATGCCAACACGAATATGTTAAAATTACTTATCGACAACGATTTTTTCAACAAGTTCTGCAATTTTATCGGTAACATAACCGAGAGCAGCATACTTGTCTTGGGTTTCCATGTCGGAATCCTTGATCATTGCCATATTGTTATCAAATGCCGATTTTACCAAATTTACTTTTCTGATTTCCTCGTTTTGAACGTCATCGTACATCTTTTCATACATTTCGAGCATTTTGAGAAGTGTAAGCTCTCTTGTCTTAAAAACGTCGCAAATTTCGGGGATTTGCTCGAAACGAGCCTCGCAATCTTCGCCCTCGAGTGATGAAAGCGCATCTCCAAGACGATGCAAGGATGTCTGGCTGTTTTCGGTAAGCTGCTTTTGTAATATTGTAAGTTGTACGAATATTTCTTTTGCGGTTAATTTATTTTCTTCCACTTTTTCTTCCTCCAAAATCTTATCCGGAGGACACGCAAGGCATATTTTATTTTCATCTACGAAGCGTGCCCTGCCGTTTTTTACAAGACCTTTTGCCCGTTTCGGGTAGGTCGCCTCATATTCATTTCCTTGCTCATCAACTACAATTACGTTTTTTTCCATGGGTGTCGTCCCCCTTTGTATTGATTTGCTTTTTCGCTAATGTCGTTTTTTGTGATGGGTACCGTCCCCGATTAGCAATTTTATTATATCATCTATGGTATAATATTGCAAGATATTTTACAAATTATTTGTTATCAATTTTCTTTTCAATCGTGATACAAGATGAAGTAAGCATTCTCTGTATCCTGCCGCAAAGGTTACGATATGTTTTGAAAGTTACTTCGTCAATCACCTTTGTGTTATAAAGCAATTTGAGCCAGCTTTCTGTTTCCGCACACTCTTTTCGCGCGATCTTAAATTTGGAGAGCATATCGGCAAGGCTTTGAGGATATTGCGCTTCGGTAATGTTGGCAAACACGCTCGAAGAGGATTTGCGAAGCTGAAAAACGGTGTTGGAATTGCCGCTTATGGATTTACAAAGCAGCTCACATTTTGTAGCAAGCTCTTCGGAATATTCAAATAAAAGATTTTTTGCCATAGTTCGCTCCTTTCGCGTCCTCACATCCCAATCACGCCGAAGGCGTGTATGAAATCCGCCGCAGGCGGTATGTAATTGCGACGAAGTCGCGTACGTAATCACGGCACCGCCGTGTATGTTATCAATCCGAAGGATTCCGGGGAGATACACGCTTGCGCGTGATGCCATACTGCGCGGGGCGCAGATTACATACACGCCCAAAGGGCGTGATTACATGCCAATCCTTCGGATTGGATAAAAATTAAAGCGACCTCGAAAGGTCGCTTTAATTTTTGGAGGTGACGGCCGGATTTGAACCGGCGGATAACGGTGTTGCAGACCGGGGCCTTACCACTTGGCTACGTCACCAAATATGGAGCGGATTACGGGGCTCGAACCCGCCACCTTCGCCTTGGCAAGGCGACGCTCTACCAAATGAGCTAAATCCGCAGATGGCGACCCGAAGGGGACTCGAACCCCTGACCTCTAGCGTGACAGGCTAGCGTTCTAACCAACTGAACTACCGGGCCA
>JAZSBL010000002.1:0-12284 GCA_045602385.1 Eubacteriales bacterium
TAGGCGAACAGTTACGAATAGACGATAACGGCCAGTTTGCTGGCAGCAAGTAACAATCCTACGCAGTTGGCAGTCCGCGTCAGTGCGTTTACGCATAGCGAGGAACATAGGGCTATGCCCGCATGTGAAAAACCACCCGCTTCGCGGGTGGATTTTTATTATATTCCGTATGTTCCCGTAATAGGATCCATAAAAATGCCTATCTCCGGTGTCAAAAAAGTAAATATAATGAAAAGACATGCGATAAGGCAGAGTAACGCAAACGCAGATCTCGGTTGTTTACAGCTTGCAGTCTTATTGTTGAACTGCCTTGTTTCGTAAATATACACCACCGCCGCAGATATAAAGAAAATAGCAATATTTAGCCAATCAGGCGATTTTCCTATCGCACCGTTATACGTGTAGAATAAAATGGGAATAAGGGCTAATCCCAATAATATTCCTTTAAGCTTAACACACCAAAAGCTTTCAATATCTCTAAAAAAGAAGCTTTGTATCAAGGCATAAATAAACATAGGCCAAAAGAGGAGCTTCATATGCTCCCAGGTCGATTCGTTAACACCGGAAAGTGGAGCAATCCAAGGTGAACTGTTTAGCCACTCGTATAAAAAATGCAATAGCGTTCCACCAAGTGATGTTACGGCAAAACCCATCAATTGCCACATACCTATCCTGTTTTTCATATTTCACCTCAAATTTTTTCTTTAAAAAAGTTTATTCATGAGGGTGCGGATTTATACTACCAAAATTTAATGTTAAAAACAGATTTATCGAAAGATCAACATGTTTTAAAATTTAGTTGTATCTTCACAAAACATTCAATTTCAGTTCACACAAATACGTATAATGCATGCTATAATAAAATTAAGAATTTTTAAGAATTCTTAAGAACCTTTAAGAAAGGCAGAGGGTTAATCATAATATGAAAAAGGTTTTTAGCGAAAAAAACAGAATAATTGTAATATTTTCCGCATTGTTCGTCGTAGTAGCCGTACTCCTTCTTCTTATTTTTTACGAGGGCAAAAAGACGCATACAGTAACCTTCGATCTTGACGGCGGAACACTTGTCAAGGGAACGCTTGTTCAGACGGTAACGCAGGGAAAGGATGCTATCGCCCCCGATGTAAAAAAGGAGGGATATTCCTTTGATGCATGGAGCGATTCATACCGCGGAGTTAATGAGGATAAGGTTATCAAGGCAATCTGGTCGCCTCTGCCTTCATATATGGTAACATTTGATCTTGACGGAGGAACGCTTGTTGAAGGTGAGCTTGAACAGGTAGTCACAAAGGGAAAGGATGCAGTTCCCCCAAAGGCGGAAAAGGAAGGATATTACTTGACCGGCTGGACCACATCCTACGAAAAGGTTTCCGAAAACATAGTTACAAAAGCTATTTGGGCTCGACCTGCAACAGCCGGTATTGAGTTTTTAAGCAACGAGTTTTCAAATTACAGCATCATCGTAGGCGGCTATCCCTATCTTAACGGAAACTTATTCCTGCCCGCGACACATGAAGAGAAGAATGTTCTTGGCATTTCCGATCAAGCATTCGCAAACTTCACAAATATCACATTTGTATATATTCCGGATGGAATTCTGTCTGTCGGTGCAGAAGCATTTGCTAACTGTACATCGCTCAAAGAAGTTGAAATTCCCGAATCACTGTTCGTTCTGGGACAAGGGGCATTTAAAGATTGTATCTCTCTTGAAAAAGTTACAATTATGAACGGCCTCGAAACAATAAGCGCAGGCGCATTCTCGGGATGCACGTCTCTTAAGGAGATCGTATTACCTGAATCTGTCACTTATATCGAGGCAGGGGCTTTTGCGGGATGTGAGAATCTTGAAACAGTGATCGTTTACGGAACCATTGAGATAATTGAGGAGGGAGCATTCGAAGGATGCGAAAACCTTGTAATAAAGACACCTCTCCTTGAAGAAGACATGCCCGAAGATTGGCAAGAGGGCTGGAGCGACGATGTGGAAATAGAGTGGGGATGCGAGATCGAAACAGATACCGAAACGGGAACTGAAACTGAAACCGAAACAGAAACCGAAGAGAAAGGTAAATAATCCCAACTGATTAATAAGGAGGTTATCGTCATGAATATGATACATATGCTTGGAGTAATTGCTATAGTATTCTTTTCCGCATTGTTCTTGATGTGTTACTTCCGTGAGAAATTAAAGAATCCGATTATCAATTCTTTGATGATTATCGCATGTGGCATCTGTTTCTTTTGCTGGAACTATGCCGCGTATGAGCTTGGATGGCTTGAGGACGGATTCATGACTCTTGAAAACATTAGCCCCTTTATATGTACAGTCATATTGATAACACCGTTCATGTCTAAGAAGATAAAGGAACTGGCATATTCCGCTATTGCGTTTTTGGGTTGCGGAATGTTCCTGGCGCTCTTCCTCAGTCCTGTCGCATCGTTTTTGAACAACCACGCGCACACTGCAAACTTTATACATATAAGCGAAGCAAGCTGCCATTTAATGATGGCGCTGTACGGATTCTATCTCTTTCTTTCCGGCAAGGTGAAAATAGGATACAGATCACTTTCAAGGGCAGCGCTGTTTGTCTATTCGGCAGTCATATTTGGAGTATTCCTTAACTACTTCTTCCACGTGAACAACTTTGGAATGAATATGCACGGAAAATATTCCATTTACTGGCTAGATATATTCAACAGCTTTGAAGTAACTCTCCTCGCATACCTTGTTGGCATATTTGGAACGTTACTCCTCGGCTTTGGTACAGGATTATTCCTTGATCGTATATCAAAGAATAAAGTCAATGCCGAAATAAAGAATATATCGGACGAAATTGTTGATGATTCTGTAACAGACGCAAAAGATAATAAAGATGTTGCAAGCTCAATTTAACAGGCAAAGTCAAATCTAAAATACTAAACGAAAAATCGGAGGTTCTTGCAACCTCCGATTTGATTCTATATACCGGGAGAGAAGGAGATTCAAACGAATCTCCTTTTTATCATCCTATGAAAATATTTGTTCATTTAAAAGCGCGATAATGGATTCGGCATAAACCTTATCAAACGAGTTCAGGAGCGCAGAGCTAATTGAGGACAGATCAAACGGAACCGAAATAAGTGTCTCTCTTAAAACATCGGACATCTCCGGGTCAAGTGAATCGGTAAATAAAACCAAGTCTGTAATGTAGCCGTTTTTCACACATAGCTTTAGCTCAATATTTCCAAAGCAAGATTGTCCCTTGCATGAAGCGTTAAAGGGTATAGACAACCCATAAATATACTCCGGATCTCTGAAATGATCGTATAGATCACTAATCTGCTCATCGGGCATCTCATCGATAAATTCGGGAGAAATATTATAAACATCTTCTGCCGCAGATAATAGATATCCCTTCATTGTGTCACATGTCAAGGAGGGCACAAGCTCTGATAAATTGATAACTCTTGCCCTGACCGATTTTACACCCTTTGTCTCCAATTTAGCTTTTGGGGGAGTAAGATAGCGACTTAATCTTTCAATATCCGAATTGATCAGAATCGTACCGTGATGATATGATCTACCCTTGCTATTGTAAAAGGCGTTTCCGGAAAATTTTTTTCCGTCAGCCAAAATGTCATTTCTGCCCGAAATCTCAGTTTCAATATTCGCCAAACGACAGGCTTCGCGTATGACCTGCATATGCTTTTGAATGTCAAGATTCTCACTTGAGCAAATAAATGTAAAATTGAGATTACCGAGATCGTGGAAAACCGCCCCGCCTCCTGAGGTGCGACGCACTAAGAGGCAGCCATCCCCTTTAAGCAGCTCTGTTCGACACTCAGAATATGCATTTTGATTTCTGCCTATTACGACAGCGTTCTGATTTTGCCAAAGATATAAAATAAGGGCATCATCGTCAACATTGTTAAAAAGAACCTGCTCTAAAGCAAGATTATAATACGGATCTATTGAATTGCTGACATAAAATTGAAGCTTTTTTATCATATCCCGTTCCTTAGTCAGTTGATTTGCGATTACTGTATAACAATATTCTATTACAATTTGCAAAAAAAGTCAATAGACTTTTCATTCGCAAAATTATACAACTCGGAGGGCAATTTTTGTAAGGAATCTTGTGTAAAATAACCCGATATTTCTCTGTAAGTTGTTGACACAAAAGTTATAATATGTTATAATGATTTTATCAACATTTAAAAGGAGGATTTGTTTTGGCAAATGCTGTTGTTATGCCTAAGGCCGGAATTACGGTAGAAAGCTGTATCATCGGTGCTTGGGAAAAGAAAGTTGGAGATCAAATAAAGGTAGGAGATATTCTTTTTACCTACGAAACTGACAAGGCGAGTTTCGAGTGCGAATCTACCGCAGAGGGAACCCTTCTCGAAATCTTTTACAATGAAGGCGATGAGGTGCCTTGTCTTGTAAATGTATGTGCAATAGGCAATGCAGGGGAGGATTGCTCCGCGCTTCGTCCCGATACGGGCGCTGCCGCAGAGGATAAGCCCGCTGAAGCGGACAATAAGGCTGATGAGCCCGTAAAGAATACAGATGCTGTTGCCGCAATAGCTACAACCGCTGTTGAGGGTGGAAGAGTTGCCGTATCCCCCAGAGCAAAGAAATTGGCAGAGCGCGCAGGAGTTGACGCTTCACTTGCTACTCCCACCGGCCCCAACGGTAGAATTATTGAGCGAGATGTCAGGGTATTGATGGAAAATCCCGTAGTAGCGCCCGCACAGGCAGAAACCGCAGCGCCCGCTTCGGCTGCAAAGGCAGTGGTAGAAGAAGCAGAGTACACCGACGTTAAGTTCAGCGGAATTCGCCGCGCCATCAGTAAGTCGATGCATACCTCGCTTTCTACAATGGCTCAGCTTACTCATACAAATTCCTTCGACGCTACAAATATACTTGCTTACCGCAAGATGCTCAAGAATCTTGGCGGAGAATACGCAGGTATCACGCTTGGAGATATAGTTCTTTACGCAGTTTCAAGAACACTTTTGAGTCATCCCGACCTTAACGCGCATATGCTTGACGATAACAATATTCGTCTTTTCAAGCATGTTAACCTCGGTTTAGCAGTAGATACTCCCAGAGGACTTATGGTTCCTACCATTTTCCACGCGGATGAAATGAGTCTCCTTGAAATTTCCAAGGCAGCAAAGGCACTTGCGGCTGAATGTCGCGAGGGTAATATCAGCCCCGATAAGCTTACGGGAGGAACGTTCACGGTTTCCAATCTCGGCAGCCTCGGTGTTGAATCCTTTACACCTGTCATCAATCCTCCCCAGACGGGAATTCTCGGTGTTTGCTGCGCAACCGACCGCGTAAGAAAGGCTGCTGACGGCTCAATAGACGTTTATCCCGCTATGACGCTTAGCCTGACATATGACCACCGCGCAGTGGACGGTGCGCCCGCTTCTCGTTTCCAGCAGGAGCTCGCACGCAACCTTGAAAGCTTTACCGCACTTCTTGCAAAATAAGAACGGAGATTATTATGGAAATTTTTGATTTATTGGTAGTGGGAGGCGGTCCCGGCGGATATCTTTGCGCCGAGCGCGCAGCTCAGGGTGGCATGAAGGTCGCTGTTTTTGAAAAAAAGGCTCTTGGCGGCACATGCCTTAACGAGGGATGCATTCCCACGAAAACACTTTTGAATTCTTCTAAAATGTACAGACACGCCAAGGAAAGTGAGGCTTTCGGCGTCACCGCAACAGGCGTTACCTACGATCATGCAAAGGTAATTGACAGAAAAAACGGAGTTGTTAAGACACTTGTTGCAGGTGTCGGCGCAACAATGAAGGGAAATAAGGTCACCGTGATCAGCGCGAATGCAGTGATCAAAGGCAGAACCGAAAACGGATTTGCCGTTGAGGCGGACGGTGTTACATACGAGGGTAAGCGTCTTACCATCGCATCAGGCTCCGAAACAGTAGTTCCTCCTGTTCCCGGACTTAAGGAAGGACTTGCATCGGGATTTGTTCTCACTAACCGTGAGGTCCTTGACGAAAAAACACTTCCCAAGACTCTTGTAGTTATCGGAGGCGGTGTAATCGGTCTTGAGATGGCATACTACTTCGCAAGTGTTGGCGTTTCGGTTACCGTAATTGAAATGATGCCCAAGATCGCCGGCGCGACAGACCCCGAGATCTGTAAGGTTCTCACCGATGCATTCGTAAAGCGCGGAATGACCTTCAAGCTTTCCTCCAAGGTACTTGAGGTTAAGTCAAATAGCGTTGTATATGAGGAGAACGGTGAAAAGAAAGAGATCGCATGTGATAAGGTTCTTCTTTCTGCGGGCCGTAAGCCTTCCACGGCGAGTATCGGTCTTGAAACACTTCAGCTCGATATGGACAGAGCAGCAATTAAGACCGATAGACATTTGTGCACCAACGTCTCCGGTGTCTATGCCGTTGGCGACTGTAACGGTAAGCTCATGTTGGCTCATACCGCATACAGAGAGGCAGAGGTTGCCGTTAACCATATGCTTGGCAAGAACGACGAGATGCGTTACGATGTTATCCCCTCGGTAATCTATACCGATCCCGAGGTTGCAAGCGTTGGATATAGCAAGGAAGGCGCAGAGGAAAAGGGAATGAAGGTCAAGGAGATCAAGCTTCCCATGTCCTATGCAGGTCGTTATCTCGCAGAGAACGATGGCGGCAAGGGCTTTATAAAGCTTGTTGTTGATACAGATAAGAACCGTCTTGTCGGTTGCCACATGGTAGGCTCTTACGCGTCTGAGATTATCATGACAGCTACTATGATGATCGACACGGAGCTTACTCCTACTCGTCTTAAAAAGCTTGTATTCCCGCATCCAACCGTTGCGGAGATCATACGCGAAGCAATATTTCACATATAAAAAATAACGTAAGGAGAAAAGAAAAATGCCAAAAAGTTTATTTGTAGATCCCCAGGAAACTCTGGCTCCTGGTAAGATAACCTTTAACAGCATTCCTGTAAATGCCTATAATAAGACAATTGCAGAAGAAAGAAGCCGTTATAGCGATGACGACCTTGTTAGAATCTATCGTGATATAACCGTGCTTCGCGAGTTCGAGTCAATGCTCAACCAGATCAAGACTCAGGGACTTTACAACGGAATCGAAACAACATATCCCGGCCCCGCTCACCTTTCCATAGGTCAGGAGGCTGCAGCGGTCGGACAGGCATACCTTCTTGATCAGAACGACTTCTCGTTCGGCTCACACCGTAGCCACTCCGAGATCCTTGCAAAAGCGCTTTCTTGTATTCACAAGCTCAGTGAGCAGGAGCTTATGACCATCATGGAGGGATTCCTCGGCGGTTCTGCACTCCGCGCTACGGAGAAGCTTGGCCCTGTAAGTGACGTTAAGGAGCTTGCGATCCGTTTCATTCTTTACGGAACATTGTCCGAGATATTTGCTCGTGATACAGGCTTCCATAAGGGCATGGGCGGTTCTATGCACGCGTTCTTCCTGCCCTTTGGTATTTACCCCAATAACGCGATCGTTGGTGGCTCTGCCGCTATCGCTACCGGTGCCGCACTCTTCAAGAAGATCAATGGCAAGCAGGGAATCGTAGTATGTAACTCCGGTGACGGCTCTATGGCTCGCGGCCCTGTTTGGGAGGCAATGAACTTTGCTGCAATGGACCAGTTCAATACCCTCTGGGAAAGCCACAAGGGCGGCATGCCTATCCTTTATAACGTATTTAACAACTCCTACGGTATGGGCGACCAGACACGCGGAGAAACAATGGGCTACGATATGCTTGCTCGTATCGGCTCGGGTGTAAGCCCCACACAGTTCCATGCAGAGCGTATCAACGGCTTCAACCCCTTGGCAGTTATCGATGCAATGGAAAGAAAGCTCAAGATCCTTCGTAACGGTGAAGGTCCTGTTCTTCTTGATACTCTTACATATCGTTACTCCGGACACTCGACCTCTGACCAGAACGCTTACCGTACAAAGGAAGAGATCGATGCATGGCGCGAGATCGACCCCATCATCACATACCGCAAGGGACTTGTTGATGCAGGCGTTGCAGGCGACTCCAAGTTTGAGGAGATCCTTGCTGAGACAGCAGAGCGCATGACTCTCATTTGTAAGGCAGCTTCCGACCCCGAGATCAGCCCCTACGTTGATTTCCGCAAGGACCCTGCAGTTGTTGAGCGCTTGATGTACTCCAACCAGAAGGTTGATAAGCTTGACGACCGTGAGCCCGAGGTAAATATGCCCCTTAACGAGGTTCCCGCATATAAGAAGATAAAAGAGAAGGAGCGTTGCCCGATAGTTGACGGCAAGCCCGTTTCAAAGATGAAGCTCTTCAATCTTCGTGACGCTTTGTCCGAGGTTATTTATGACAGATTCTACGAGGACCCCACACTTATCGCATATGGTGAGGACTGCCGCGACTGGGGTGGCGCATTTGCGGTTTACCGCGGTATGATGGACGCCTTCCCGCATAGCCGTTTGTTTAACTCTCCTATTGCAGAGGCAGCTATCGTTGGTACTGCAGTTGGATACGCAGTATCCGGTGGTAGAGCACTCGTTGAGCTTATGTACGCAGACTTTATCGGCTGCGCAGGTGACGAAATATTCAATCAGATGTCCAAGTGGCAGGCAATGAGCGCAGGCATCCTCAAGATGCCCGTAGTACTCCGTGTATCCGTAGGATCCAAGTACGGCGCACAGCATAGCCAGGACTGGACCGCGCTTTGTGCGCACATTCCCGGTCTTAAGGTTTGCTTCCCCGCAACGCCTTGGGAGGCAAAGGGACTTATGGAATCCGCGCTGAAGGGAACAGACCCCGTAGTATTCTTTGAGAGCCAGAGAATTTACGACGTAGGTGAGCAGTTCCACGAGGGTGGAGTTCCCGCAGAGCGCTACGAGATCGAATTTGGTGATACCAATAAGGTTCGCGACGGTAAGGACGTAACAATTCTTACTATCGGCGCAGCACTTTACCGTGCAGTTGACGCTGCAAAGCAGCTCTCCGAGAAGTACGGTATGGAAGCAGATATCATCAATATTCACTCTCTTGTTCCGCTTGATTACACCAAGATCATCGAGTCCGTTAAGAAGACAGGCCGCGTGGTTCTCGTTTCTGATGCATGTACAAGAGGCTCGTTCATGAACGATGTCGCTAAGAACATCACTGAGCTCTGCTTCGACGACCTCGATGCACCTCCGGTAGTAGTCGGCGCACGTAACTGGATCACACCTCCCTTTGAGTTTGACCAGTACTTCTTCCCGCAGGCATCATGGATCCTTGATGCGATCCACGAAAAGCTCGTGCCTCTTCCGGGTCACGTAGTTCAGGACGGATGCACAGAGGCAGAGGCGCTCCGCCGCGCAAAGGAAGGCGTATAATTGCAAAATTCCACTCTGTTGATATCGTTATAGCCAATTAGCATAAAAACACAAAACCCTATAGCCGACATCAAGAGAGAATGATAAATGAAAGATAGCCGATGAGAATTCGCGAGAATTCTCATCGGCTATCTTCGCTATCTCTTGCACCACACTTCGCTATGCACAAACAACATAACAATCTACACATCATCTC
Organism: Eubacteriales bacterium; assembly: GCA_045602385.1. Taxonomy (GTDB): domain Bacteria; phylum Bacillota; class Clostridia; order Oscillospirales; family CAG-272; genus SVTX01. The sequence goes on from JAZSBL010000002.1 coordinate 9,551, forward strand.
CATACACTTGAACTATGATTCTCTATTACCCCAAGACCGATTTTTATGTTTTTCTAGTGCTAAATAGTGCTTTTTAGTGCTATTCTGTCAACCAAACCGTACATTTTCGTGCTCTCATGTACTACTGTTTCCATGTAGTCCACTCTCAAAGTGGTCAAACATGTGGTCAAAAAACAAGCCTTGCGTACCCGTTTTTTGAGATACACAGGGCTTGCTTTTTATTTACCGCTCCCAAAATAATTGGGAGCAATAAACAAAGAAAAAGCGGTTCATTGATAATACTTTTCTAATAGTTCCATTAACTCGTCCTCCAAGGACATTAGTTGATTTTCTAATGCTTCATTTAATGGGAATAGGTGTATTGTTCTGAAAATATAGTTCATCATCATGTTGAAACGATAGCAGATCGAAACATAAAAAGTGAAGGGGAGTATTTTCGATGTAATATCTTGACCATGAACGAAGGAGCATGCACTTTGATAGTCTTCATAAATATGCTGATCACCCAAATAACTGCAAATGTTTTTGAATTCGTTTACATTACCGGGGATTATTTGCTTTAGCCATCTGTTCTTATTGGGCCTAGCTCCATTTGCTTGTATGCCGTAAGTTTTCCACATTTCAGAAAAGCACAGCTGGTTGGTTTTACAGTATTCTTTTATCAGTTCCTTGCAACGTGTAACGTCAATTTCTTTTTTGTGACACATGCTACAGATATACCAATGGTGTACTAAGTCTTCATTTCCAGATGCGTTTAGTATGATGAAATAAACAAAGCATTCAATCAATGTCCGTGTCATAGCCGCAACAGTTAACAGATTTCCGTAAACAAAAGAGTTGAACAGCTCATTAATCAATTCACTGATATGATTTTTCCAAAGGCGAAGATGCCCGTTTTCCGTAATTTGATTGTTTTCGCGTATCATGGAATCAAAATCATAGTTGTGATACTCGGTTAAAAACTGATGCACTTTGGATAAATAATCAAACACATCAGGCTCTGAAACAAATTCGGTGTTAGAGTGATTTTCTATATGGAGATCATTAAGCGACGTATCCTTTTTGTTATTTGCAGAAAAGATTTCAAGCTTGTCAGGAATGTCATTACACTGCGGCTTCGAGTTAATAAAATCTCCTAAAGGAAAGTGAACTTCGGTAAAATATCTAGCTAAAAATCCAAGTCCAAAATCCTTTTGAAGTTCAAACATATCATTATCATAGCCGCCTTGATCATTCTTATGCCCATCTATATCAACATAAAGAATGCGGGCGACATTCGGAGACTTGGTTTGCGCAGATTTTAGCAAATTAAAGATATCCGTGGCGGCTTTTTCAAAGTTTTCTCTGCGCATAACTCTGTGGTATAAAACTATTTTATTTTGTCCCATGATTTGTCCTTTCAATTAACCATGTTTTTCGCTCTCTCTGAACGCAGGGCGCATATTTTCAATTTCGCCGCGGCTGAGTCGGTTCTTTGATGCAAACGCTTCCCAATTGTTTTTAACGGTTGTTAAAATATTAGAGGCATATTTTTTTGCGTCGCTTTCCTCAATGCCGTAATACTTTGCGGTTTCAATGGCAAGGTCGATTGAGATGGATGCATCGACAGTATCTATAGAGAGCGCAAGTTCGTTGCCGTAAGGAACGGGGTTAACGTCGTAGAGGGGGGAGAGCTGCCATCCACCGTTCACGAGAACAAAACCATGGTTACGAAGGTGGTCGTCTGTGTTGGATATAGCCATGCTGAAAACGATACGTTTCCAAAGTTCGACAAGATCAGCCTTTACGTTCGTGCCGTATGCTTTGATAAAATCTACAATATCAAGATAGGATGCATCGTGATCTCCATCTTGCCTGCCGAGCATCGTCATGGCAGAGGCGAAGTGAATACGCCTGTCGCCCTCTCTGTCAAAACGCTTTACCAAAAAGGTGCTACCGAGCGGTGAAAATTTTTCAAGCTTTGCTTCGGGTACATTTAAGCCACACATTTTTGCAAGCTCGTGAGCAGTCTTTTCCCATGCACCTACGTTTGAAGTATCCTTGCGCGAAGGGAATTTTGCAATCCAAAGGTTCCCGTCAGGATCCTGTACGGTCGCTTTGGGACGCGCACCGCCAAGGGAAGAACCGGGACGAAGCAATTGATTGAGCCATTTGTCAATGAGAGCGTTTTCGTCCTTTTCAAATTCGCGCGATGCCTGCTCCAATGTTCTCAGTGTCGCCCATGGAGGTGCGGCAGTTTCTTTATCATCGGAAAGAAAAGCGCCGCCGTCTTCCAAAGCGAAACGAAGTGCTCCCATTCGGCTTTCATCATAAACACCAAGCAAAAAATCGCTGTCTAAAAGCTTGTTTGGCTTTCTGTCGTCCTTATCTGCGTTTAACTTTTCTCGACGTTCCATTAAGAGCCGTCCCCAACGGTCGGGAGATGAATCCGAAAAAATACCGAAGGTTGATTTACCGGTGTCAGGGAATTGACGCCCCTTTACAAGTGATAAATCCGGATCTAACATAAGCATTTGCGATGTGCATGCATTTGTTAAAAAATTGGAATCAAATTGAAAAGAGGAATGCTCGCTACCGCGAATGCTATCGATAAACAATGTCCCTAATTTTCTTGGAGTATCCGAACTCCAGTTTTCGTACACGTATATTTTCTTTTCCATAAGAGTGTCTCCTTACTGCTTCTTGGGAGCTCGACGGCGCACGGGCAACTCAAGATCCTGAAGTGTGCGTCCGA
>JAZSBL010000003.1:0-47466 GCA_045602385.1 Eubacteriales bacterium
GCGTTTTGCCCTTTCGTCGCTTTGTTGTCAAATATATTTTATCCGGATCTCTCCGTGCTTATTCTCATCTGTGTTCTATGTTAAAATATATATTAAGTCCTTAACTGTAACTAAGGAACAAAGATTACAGAGATTCATTGCATATTTGAATTATTTTGCGTAGTCGACTGCGCGACTCTCGCGTATAAGATTGATCTTTATCTGACCGGGATACTTGACCTCAGACTGGATCTTTGCCGCCATCTCGCGTGCGATGACCTTCATGCCTGCGTCATTGACCTCCTCGGGCTTGACCATAACTCTTATTTCACGTCCTGCCTGGATTGCAAATGCCTTATCGATTCCGCTAAAGCTCTTTGCTATCTCCTCAAGCTTTTCAAGACGCTTGATGTAGTTTTCCATGTCCTCGCGGCGCGCACCGGGTCTTGCTGCGCTGATTGCATCTGCAGCCTGTACAAGCACTGCGATTATCGTCTTGGGCTCTACGTCGTTGTGGTGTGCCTCGATCGCGTGAACGACCTCACGGCTCTCCTTATACTTCTTAGCGGCATTTACGCCGATCTCAACGTGTGATCCCTCAACGTCATGCGGGAATGCCTTACCGATATCGTGGAGAAGTCCTGCTCTCTTTGCAAGATTAGAATCAACTCCAAGCTCGTCTGCCATAATTCCTGCAAGGAATGCGACCTCGATAGAATGCTTAAGCACATTCTGTCCGTAGCTTGTTCTGTACTTGAGTCTTCCGAGAAGCTTAACAAGCTCGGGATGGATTCCGTGGATTCCAACCTCAAAGGTAGCTCTCTCACCTGCCTGCTTGACAGATGCCTCAACTTCCTTCTGAGCCTTTTCAACCATCTCCTCAATTCTTGCGGGATGGATACGGCCGTCGGAAATAAGTCTCTCAAGCGCTATTCTTGCGACCTCACGTCTTACGGGGTCAAATCCCGAGAGTGTGATGGTCTCAGGTGTGTCGTCAATGATAAGCTCAACGCCCGTCAATGTTTCGATCTTCTGGATATTTCTTCCCTCACGACCGATGATTCTTCCCTTCATTTCTTCACTGGGAAGCGCAACGCTCGATACGGTGGATTCGGATACGTGATCCGATGCATATCTCTGTATTGCAAGGGATATGATGTTCTTTGACTTCTCGTCAGCCTCTTCCTTGAACTGAGCCTCAAGCTCGTCAAGTCTTTGTGCCAACTCATGCTTCGTTTCGGATTCAACGCGCTCAAAAAGCTCTTCCTTTGCCTTCTCTACGCTGATTCCAGAAATCTCCTCAAGTCTCTTAAGCTGTAATCTAAGTACTTCGTTGTGCTGCTCGCGGATTTCTTCGTTTTCACGGATCTTCTTATCAAGGATCTCGTTCTTACGCTCGAGAGCTTCCGTCTTTTTATCAATAGTTTCCTCTTTCTGGGCAACTCTGTTCTCAAGACGGGACATCTCCTTACGTCTGTCCCTGATTTCGCGCTCAAGCTCGTTTCTCTGGGCCATTATAGCCTCTTTCGCCTCGATCAACGCTTCTTTCTTTGCGGATTCTGCGTTTTTCCTTGCGTCCTCAACGATCTTCTTCGCTTCTGCCTCGGCTGAGCCTATCTTTGCCTCGCCGATCTTTTTTCTAATAAGAAAACCTACGAAAAATCCAAGAACAACACCACCTGCTGCGCCTAATACGGCGGCCAAAATGGGTGGCATTTTTTGTTCCTCCTTGAATTTTTATGCGGAGCCTTTATAAGGCACATATACTGCAAGCGACAGCCCCGAATTCGATTGCAAAAATGTATTGAAACGGCTATTTCCCGCAATGAATGACAAAACAGATATGTCATTCGGGCCACGCCGAATTAAAACAAATTATAATATACCTTCTTATATTATATATAAAATAAGGAGCTTTGTCAATAGCCTTTTGATGACATATTGACAAAACTCCGCTTTTTTAATAAAAAATTTAAGTTTTCTTAATCGAATAACTTATTTTCCGGCAACGCTCATATCTTTAATGAGTACGTCGGGAGAACCGAATACGGTAAATCCGCCGGGTATTCCCCACTTGACCTCATTCGAAAGCGAATCGATCTTCCCCAGAAGCTCAAAGAAGTTGCCCGCAACTGTAAACGACTTGATAGGTCCTGCTTTCTTGCCGTCCTTTATAAGGAAGCCCTCGCTTTCAACCGAAAAGTCGCCTGTGATAGGATTTGCGCCTGCATGGAGGCCCTTTACACCTGTTACGTAAATTCCCTCGCCTGCTTTTCCAAACAGACTTTCAAGCGTATCCTCACCTGCGGAGATCGCAAAGTTATAGGGGGCGATATTTCCGCCTCTGCGTCCGTTACCGGTGGTCTGCTTTCCTGTCTTTATAGCGGTCGTAAGGTCGTAAAGAAGAGTTTTGAGAACACCGTTCTCAACTACGTTCTTCTTATACGTTGCTACTCCCTCCTCATCAAATGGGGTCTGCACAGGGCATCCCTCTCTCATGGCATCGTCGGTAATGCTTACGATATCAGCGGCGATCTTTTCGCCCTCCTTGCCTGCAAGCATAGACATTCCGAGAATGGCGTTCTTAGCTGAGAAGGAAGGAGAAAACGCGGAAAGGAGCGAACGCATCTGCGAGCCGTCAATAACTACGTTATACTTGCCTGTGGGAATCTCGGATGCGCCGATCTTTTCAAGAGCGCCGTTAACCGCCTTTGCGGGCAGCTCGTCATACTTCTCACCGGTTAAAGACTCCGCAAACTCAAAGTTATCGCGGGACTCGCCGTCCTTATTGACAACTGCGGCAACGTAGCAGCCTGTCATTCCAACACGGTTGGAAAGCTCAAGTCCGTGGGAGTTGTACATATATATCTCATCTCTGAATGAGATCGCGATAGACTGTGTTCCGTCCACAACGGCTTCATTTGTCGCATAAGTTTTCTTCTGAAGCTCCATTGCCTTTTCCTTGAGCGTAGCAGCATCGACCACCTCGGGCTCGGGAGCGGTAGTTTTGCCATAGGACTCAGAGCCCTTGAAAATAACGACAACGTCATCGTTTTCAATTGCTCTTGCATTGTCGGATGCTCTTACTACAAGGTCCTCTATCTCGTCCGCGTCAAAATAGCTGGTAGAAGCATATCCCATGTGTCCGTCAACGATACAACGGAAGGACACCTGTGCGCTCTCTCCTGAGCTGAATGCGCTTATCTCATCCTTGAGTGTTTCCGCGCTTATATTCTCGCCGATAGAATAGGTTACCTCATATTCATTAACACCGTATTTTGCACACGCCGCGGAGATTATATCTTTAATTTCATTAAAATTCATATCAGCGACCTCCTACCGTAATTTTTGATACTCTGATGAGAGGCTGGCCTACATCGGTAGGTACGCTTCCGCTTGACGAACCGCACATTCCCTGCGCCGTATCAAGGTTCTGACCTACCATGTCGATATCCATAAGTATCTGCGATCCCGTTCCTACGAGCGATGCGCCGCGCACGGGCTCACAAATAATACCGTTACGAATGATATATCCCTCATTTACTCCGAAGTTAAACTCACCTGTCAAGGGATTTACAGATCCACCGCCCATGCTCTTTGCATAAAGTCCGTACTCGATAGAGGCAATTATGTCCTCGTTCTTGTCGGGACCGTTTGCTATATAGGTATTGGTCATTCTGGATGTAGGCTCGTACATGAAGCTCTCACGGCGGCCGTTTCCTGTCATCGCCATACCCATACGTCTTGAGCCGAGTCTGTCTATCATATAGCTCTTGAGAATTCCGTTCTCAATGAGTATATTCTTCTGCGTGGGATGTCCCTCGTCGTCAATATTGACAGAGCCCCATGCGCCGGGGATAGTTCCGTCGTCAATTGCGGTAACCTTTTCATTTGCTATCTTCTGGCCCATCTTGCCTGCCATCTGGGATGTTCCCGTTCCTACACTCGTCGCCTCAAGGGAGTGGCCGCATGCCTCATGGAATATAACTCCGCCAAAGCCGTTCTCAATAGCAACGGTCATCTGTCCTGCGGGACAGTAATCCGCGCGGAGATTGACAAGCGCCTGATCAGCAGCGGTGATACCTACCTTCTTGGGATCTACAAGCTCAAACATCTCAAGTCCCATTCCGCGTCCGGGAGATGCAGTTCCCGACTGATTCTCATGTCCGTCGGATGCGACCGCTTCAACAGCGATTCTGGTCCTTACGTGTCTGTCTGTTGTATAAAGTCCCTCGCTGTTTGCGATAAGGATAGAATGATCCACGCTTGCGAGGTTACCCATTACCTGCTTTATCTTCTCGTCCCTCTCGGATGCCGCGAAGCAAGCCTCCTTAAGTATATCCGTCCTTGTCTTCATAGGTGTGCTTCCGGGAAGTATCTTGACAGGATGAATGTTCGGGAAAATACGCTCTGTAAGGTGGATGGACACCTGGGCGTTGCTCTCACCGAGCGCGTCCGCAACTGCTCTTGCGCAACGGATGAGTCCCGAACGGGAAATATCGGTGGTTGTTGCATAAACGGTTCTTGTACCTATAAATGCGCGGATGCCGACACCCGATGTAACACCGTCACTTGCGGTATCTATCTTTCCGTTAAGGAAACGGATGCCGTTATTTCTCGTTCTCTCGGCGTACACCTCGGCAAAATCCGCACCTGTAGACATAGCTACCGCGAGAACGTCTTCAAGTAAAAGTCTTGAAATCATTATTTTTCTCCTCTGAATTTTTATCTTGAGAAATGATTAGTCTTTTTTTACGTAGTGCTTGATTACAATGTGCTCTCCCTCAAAGGAAACGTCACAGTACTTTGTAGCCTTTCCTTCTCCAAGGTGGAAGCCGAAATGATCGTCGTCAAGCCAGCTAAAGGAGATCTGATCTGCATCCTTGCCCGCAAGGAAGGAAAGCTCACAGTTTGCATTCTCGTTCTCTGCCTTTACATTGATAAGCGTAAGGCCGTATGCAAGGCGAGAGGAACCGCAAGTAACGGTTACAAAATTCTTTTCGTTGGGAGAAACCATAGTTGTCTCCTGCTTGTCGCTTTTGATCTCATTGAAAATCTTGAAAGCCGCAACACAGCTTGCCGCTGCCGCTACCACGCCTGCAGTGATTCCCAAAACAATTCCTGTAGTACCTTTGTTGTTTGCCATAATATCCTCCAAAAATTTTGTTTAGATTTTGTTTTCATATTTAACAAGTTCGATAACATCGAACAAGCTGTTAAGTGTTTTATACGCCATCTTCTCGGTTTCTCCATTGGGCGGTTGCCTGTCGGGAATGAATATTGGCTTCATTCCTGCAGCGTGCGCGGCGGCAATTCCACTGTAAGAGTCCTCGCACACGATACAGCAGTCTGTCTGTGCGCCTATTCTCTTTCCCGCCTCTAGAAATATATCCGGGTGAGGCTTTCCTCTTTCCACCATGGCTGTCGTGACCACGGCGGCAAAATAATCTGCTATTCCCGTTCTTCTGAGATTCGACATAGCAAGCTCGGTAAGCGTTGAGGTAGCAAGCGCGCAAGGAATAGAGTGTTCCTTCAGAAATTCAAGAATTTCAACGCAACCCGCCTTCAGCTTCAAATCCTTTTGCGCCAGCTCCTTGTATCTTTCCATTCGGTAGGATACAACGCCCTCCGCATCAAAATCCTTGCCAAATCTAGCCCATAACGCATATTTTGCGCTCTCAACCGGTCTGCCGCAAACAAGTGTAGAGTACATGTCTCCGATCTCTACTCCGTACCTTCTGCCTGCCTCGATCCAGGACTGCTCATATATCGGCTCGGTATCAAGCAGCGTACCGTCCATATCAAATAGTACGTATTTTATCATATGTCAGATCAGTCGGGATTTCTCTCTCCGAGCGCGATATGGTACTTCTGATAGAAGCTCTCAAAGTATCCGCCATCAAGCGCTTCTCTTGTCTTCTTTGTGAGATTGTTGTAGAAGTAGAGATTGTGAGTGACCGCAAGTCGCATACCAAGCGATTCCTTTGCCTTTATAAGGTGTCTGATGTAGGAGCGGCTGTAATTTCTGCATGCGGGACAGTCGCAGGACACTGATATCGGTCTTGGGTCCTTTGCATACTTTTCATTGCAGATATTCATTTTGCCTTCCCATGTAAAGAGGTTTCCGTGGCGCGCGTTTCTTGACGGCATTACGCAGTCAAAGAAGTCAACTCCAAGATGAACCGCCTCAAGAATATTGCACGGAGTGCCGACACCCATAAGATATCTTGGCTTATCCTTGGGCATGAAGGGTTCTACCGCGTCGATTATGCGGTACATCTCCTCGGTCTCCTCTCCAACGGCGAGTCCGCCAATAGCGTATCCCTCACAGTTGATCTCTGCTATTCTCTGCATATGTTCTATTCTGAGGTCCTCGTATGTTCCGCCCTGATTGATACCGAACAGCATCTGATGCTTATTGATAGTTTCGGGCAAGGAGTTCAGCCTATCCATCTCGGCGCGGCAACGCTCAAGCCAACGTGTGGTTCTATCGATAGAATTCCTTACGTACTTGTACGGTGCGGGATTCTCGATGCACTCGTCAAACGCCATTGCGATGGTTGATGCAAGATTGGATTGGATCTGCATGCTCTCCTCAGGACCCATAAAGATCCTCTTTCCGTCTACGTGGGACTGGAATCTAACGCCTTCCTCGGTGATCTTACGGAGCTGAGCCAGTGAAAACACCTGGAATCCTCCCGAATCGGTGAGGATAGGCTTCTGCCAATTCATAAACTTGTGAAGTCCGCCCATCTCGTAAATAAGCTTATCACCCGGACGGATATGAAGGTGATATGTGTTGGAAAGCTCTACCTGACAGTCGATCTCATTAAGCTCGACGGTAGAAACTCCTCCCTTGATCGCGGCGCACGTGCCGACGTTCATAAATACCGGCGTTTGAATATCGCCGTGTACGGTATGGAGAACGCCTCTGCGCGCTCTGCCATCCTGTGCTAAAAGTTCAAACATAACTTTGCTCCTTTGCGCAGCCACAATACAATGTGACGCGGTTATTTTTAAGTTCTCTCGAACTGTCTGTCAATATTTTTCTTTGAAAGCTCCATCGCCACGGGTCTGCCGTGAGGACAGAAGGTGATATCGGGTATCTGCATAAGCTTATCGACTACCCACTTCTGATGCTCCGGCGGGTATTCTCTGCCCGCTTTTATTGCCGCTTTACACGACGCCTGGTACAATGCCTTTTCAAAGACTATGTTTCTTGTCAGGTCTACGCTACCCGTTCCGTTCTTTATCCTGTCTGCGATAACGGCAAACATATCGCCGACCGCGTCGGGCTCTATTCCCATAGGCAGCGAGCTTACAGACACGGTGTTTCTTGAGCTGGAAAACTCAAATCCTACCGCCTCAATCTCGCTTCGGTATTGCTCAAGCGCGGAGACCTCATCGCTCATAAGCATTATCTCCACAGGTATCATCAAAAGTTGCGAAGGCACATCTGCGGAATACATATTCGCCTTTAATTCCTCAAATATTATTCTCTCGTGCGCGGCATGCTTATCAATTATAAGCATCTTTTCGCCCACCTCTACTATTACGTAGGAATTGAACGCCTCACCTACTATTCTGTAATGTAGTATTACCGGCTTTTCTTCTACTACTGTATCCTTTACAATAACAGGCTCGCCCTTTGGAGCAGGAATGCTCGTTTTTGTATGTATTGGCTCTGACTTTATCGCCACGGGCTCCTGCATCGCGGGAGCTTCAGCTGTATTTGCTTTACCGTTATGCTCCTCAAGAATTTTCTCAAATCTTTGGAACTCCGGTGTATTCCTGAGCGCATTTACGTCATATTGCGGATGGCTTATCTCGACCTTTTCTTCCGCCTTGATTTCGGGAGCATTATTGACCGCTACAGGCTTTACGTCTACTATCGAAGGTCTTACCTCTGTCCTTACCGCAGGCGCAGACTGCACCGCTGTGTGATCGATAGATATCTGTCTTACCTTTAGCGACTGCTGTCTTTCAACAGGTGCAAAAGCATCCGACATTCTGACACTGTTCGTCTTTTGTACGACTATTTCGGGGCGTGTGGTATTTTCCTCAAGCGCTTGTTTTACCGCATAGTATACCGCCTCGAATATCGGCTTCTCGTTTGAGAACTTGACCTCAAGCTTTGCGGGGTGTACGTTTACGTCAACTCTTGTCGGATTGAGCGAAAGAGAAAGCACGCAGACGGGAAATTTCTCACTTGGCATATACGAGGTATACGCCTGCTCTATTGCCGCGCTTGCGGTTCTGCTCTTGATATATCTCTTGTTTATGTAGAAATTTTCGTAATTTCTGTTGCTCTTTACATTGTCCGAGCGACCGATGTATCCTGTTACGGTGATACCGTCGTATTCGCTCTTGACCTCAATAAGTCGGCTGGCAAAGTCTCTGCCAAACACTGCGTATATCGCGCTCATAAGCTTTCCGTCACCTGCTGTTTCCAGCTTGATCTGACCGTCGCATATAAGCTTGAATGCGATCTCCGGATGAGAGAGCGCTATCCTTTCAACGTTGGCGCAGACCGCGGTAGTTTCGGTGACGTCTCTCTTTAAAAATTTTCTTCTGGCGGGTACGTTTGCAAACAGGTTCTCAACGATTATCGTCGTTCCGTTTGAGCATCCGCGTTCTATAATACCCAAGGTCTCGCCGTAGCTTACCTCAAGCTCGGCTCCGATCTCGGCATCATGTGTCTTGGAGATTATTCTCACGTCCGCAACTGCAGATATAGCCGCCAACGCCTCGCCGCGGAATCCCAGCGTGATTATCCCGTCAAGATCCTCTGCGGTGCTTATCTTACTTGTTGCGTGCCTTTTGACCGCCATAGGCAAATCCTCGGGCGTCATACCGCATCCGTCGTCGGATATTCGCATGAATGTAATACCGCCGTTTTGTATCTCGACAGTAATATGTCTTGCGCCCGCATCTATTGAGTTTTCAATCATTTCCTTTATTGCCGATGCGGGTCTGTCAACGACCTCGCCCGCGGCGATAAGGTTAGCAACCTCAAATGAAAGTAGATTGATTTTCGGCATTTTGGCCTACTCCTTTATCCAAGTCTTTTTTTCCAGTCAAACACAAGCGACATGCACTCGTACGGAGAAAGCGTATTGATATCGGTATTCTTTATTTCCTCTATCACCTGCTCATTAATCAGATCGTCAAAGCTGATAAGACTTTCGTCCTTCTCAACAACCTTTTCCTCTCTGTCGGTGAGTCTTATATTCTTCGCGCTCTCCTCTACCGAGGCAAGCACCTCTTTCGCTCTCTTGATGACCTCGCCCGGAAGCCCTGCGAGCTTTGCTACCTCAATTCCGTAGCTATCGTCGGTAGATCCGCGTACTATCTTGCGAAGGAACGTAATATTATCCCCGCGCTTCTTCGCGGCTATGTTATAGTTGACGATTCCTTCAAACTCCTGCTCCATGCTTGTAAGCTCGTGATAGTGTGTTGCAAAGAGAGTCTTTGCGCCTATCTTTTTACTTGCGGTATACTCCACGATAGCGCGTGCAATACTCATGCCATCAAAGGTAGATGTTCCGCGACCGACCTCGTCGTATATAATAAGGCTCTTTTTCGTTGCGTTGCGAAGAATGTAGGCGACCTCGTTCATTTCAAGCATAAATGTGGACTGACCCGATGCCAGATCGTCCGATGCTCCGACACGGGTGAATATCTTATCCACTATGCCTACAGTAGCCTCTGCGGCGGGAACGAATGATCCTATCTGCGCCATAAGCGTGATAAGCGCTACCTGTCGCATATAAGTTGATTTACCAGCCATATTGGGCCCTGTAATCAGAAGCAGACGGTCTGTCTTCAGATTGAGCATAGTATCGTTGGGTACAAAATAGCTATCCTTAACGAACTGCTCTACCACGGGGTGACGGCCGTCCTTGATGATTATCTCATCGGTAGTAGTTACGTCCGGGCGAACGTATCTGTTCTTTGCCGCAACGGTGGCAAGGCTATAATACGCGTCGATCTCTGCTATAAGCTGAGCCGCCTTCTGTATTCTCGTGCTGTTCTCCGCAACCTTAGTGCGTATTTCACAGAAGATATTGTACTCAAGCTGACAGAGCTTATCCGATGCGCCAAGCACCTTTGCCTCCATCTCCTTCAGCTCCTCGGTAATATATCTCTCGCAGTTAGAAAGTGTCTGCTTTCTGATATATCTGTCTGGAACCATGCCGATAAGAGATTTCGTGACCTCTATATAGAATCCGAACACACGGTTGTATCCAACCTTCAAGGTCTTTATTCCGGTAGCGTCTCTCTCGTTTTGGGCGATCTGCTCCTTCCACTCGTCACCGTGCTCTATTATCTTTCTGTATTCATCAACCTGCGGGTCAAATCCGTCGGCTATCATTCCGCCCTCGCGTACGGTAAGGGGGGAATCCTCCTGTATCGCGGAGTCTATAAGGGCGCAGATATCCTCCAGAGTGTCAAGCTCCTCGTATATGCTTTGCATCTCGTTTGAGGTACACTCGCTTATCAGCTTTTTAAGCTCGGGCAATATCCTCGTGCTGTTCGCCACGGCGCGGAGATCCCGTGCATTTGCTGTACCGTAAACTATCTTGGTCATAAGACGCTCAAGGTCAAGCACTCCGTCAAGAAGCTCGCTTATCTGCTCGCGAAGAATAAAGCTGTTATACAGCTCCTCTACCGCGTTTTGTCTGCGAACGATCTTTGACGCGTTGATAAGCGGATGCTCCACCCATCTGCGCAAAAGTCTTGCGCCGAGAGATGAACGTGTCTTATCGAGAACCCAAAGCAGAGTTCCCTTTTTCTCCTTGGTGCGGAGAGATTCTGTAAGCTCAAGATTTCTTCTTGTATTCACATCAAGCTCAAGATACTGGCCGTTTGAGTATATGTTGAGCTTGTTTATGTAGGATATATCCTTCTTTTGCGTATCAGCGATATAATCAAGCATTGCTCCCACTGCGCAAACGATCGCCTTTTCGGTGATATCGTCCTCGCGGAGAGTATCGGAAAATTGATTTTTAACTCTTTCAAGGCAGGGCTCGTACTCGAACCTCTTATACTGGCTGTCATTGAGCATTGCCCCAAGTCTGCCCTCGATAAACTTTGCTGTATCCGCAAACTTCATGGAATTAAGGTTAGTCACAACCTCAACGGGGGCATACGTTCCAAGCTCATTTTGCAGCTTTACGTCCATTCCGTCTCCCGAAACAGAGGTTGCGTATATCTCTGCCGTGGAAATATCACAAAAGCATATTCCATACTCGTACTCACCGAAATATACAGAGCATAGATAGTTATTCTGCTTGTCCGAGAGAAGCTCGGTCTCGATAAGCGTACCCGGAGTAATTACTCTTATTACCTCACGCTTAACGATTCCCTTTGCCTCTGCGGGGTTTTCAACCTGCTCACAAATTGCTATCTTAAAGCCCTGCTCTATAAGTCTGCCAATATAGGTATCGACCGAGTGGAAAGGAACGCCGCACATGGGCGCTCTCTCGGCTTCACCGCAATCTCTGCCCGTTAAGGTAAGCTCAAGGGCACGCGAGGCTATTACGGCATCGTCAAAAAACATCTCGTAGAAGTCACCGAGACGGTAAAAAAGAAGATAGTCCTTGTAGTTGTTTTTTATCTCAAAGTATTGCTCCATCATTGGAGTCATAGCTTTTTTCCTCGCTTTTTAAGGTTTTATTTTAGTGACATCCTGAGCATGAAGAACAGTCGTGACTGCAAGGGGTGCTTCCGGTTGCGTTATACATAATGGTGTTGTTCACGCTCTGCATAAGCTCGTTTACCACCGACTGCGCCTCGTCAAGCTCCTTAAAAACAGGATCTGTTGTGATCTCTGCATAGATCTCATCGATTCTGTCCTGTATTCTTGTGAGCGCATCGGTATCGATCTCTGCGCTGTCACCCATTGTGGTAAGCGCCTGCTGCTGGATACCGTACTCCATCATAAGTCTGCTGATCTTCTCGCTATTGTCGTACGCCTTCTTGGCGTTTTCCATTCTTATCATTCTCTCGTCTTGGCTGATAGCCTTACCAAGCTCGGATGCAAGTTCAAATATTGTCATTTTAGTTTCCTCTTTCAGTTAATTTTCTCTCCATAGAGCGCAAAGGTCTCTGCGCGTACTATTTTCAGCTCTACAAATTTGCCTATATCGCTTTCGTCACCCTCAAACAGTACTATTTTATTTCCCTCTGTTCTGCCGGAATATACGTCGTCGTTATTTTTACTGGGTCCGTCGCAAAGGATTCTTATAGTCATACCCTCCATAGGCTTGTTCTTCTCAAGCGCTATGTCGTTCTGCACGGCAAGCAGACGGTTAAATCTCTCGCCCTTTATATCGTCGGGAATCTGACATTCCATTGCCGCGGCGGGGGTATCCTTTCTCGGTGAGTAGATAAACGAATACGTCATATCAAATCTGACCTTTTTGAGCATCTCAAGTGTTCCCTCGAAATCCTCCTCTGTCTCACCCGGGAATCCGACTATTATGTCGGACGAAATTGTAACGTCCGGGATCTTTTCTCTGAGATATTGCACCGTTCCAAGATATTTCTCGGTATCGTAGTGACGGTTCATTGCTTTAAGAACTCTGTCACTTCCCGACTGCATAGGCAGATGGAACTGGCGCGCGATATGCTTGGAGTCCGCCATAACGTCGATCAGCTTATGTGATGCGTCCTTGGGGTGACTTGTCATAAAGTGTATCTTATAATCGCCCTCTATCTTGTCAATGTCGAAAAGCAGGTCGGCAAAATCATAAACCTCGCCTTTCTCGCTCTTGGCGTCCTTGCCGTAGGAGTTTACGTTCTGGCCGAGAAGTGTGATGTCCTTGTATCCCGCCTCTACAAGCTCCTTGATCTCGGAAATTATATCCTCGGGGCGGCGGCTACGCTCGCGCCCGCGCACGTAAGGAACGATACAGTAGGTGCAGAAGTTGTTGCAGCCGTACATAATAGATACCCAAGCGCGGTAGCTTGACTCGCGGTATATCGGCAATCCCTCGGCAACAAGGTATTCCTTTTCCTCGGGGCAATAGAGTCGTTTTCCCTTTTGGATCTTAGTGTAGATAAGCTCGGGCAAACGGTGAAGCGACGAGGTGCCAAGCACGAAGTCAACGTAAGGATAGCTGTGCTTGATATTCTCTTTTCTATGCTCCTGCGTTACCATACATCCGCATACGCCGATGAGCATATCGGGCTTTGCGTTTTTAAGGTGCTTATATTGACCGATAATTGAAAGCGCCTTCTTTTCGGCATGCTCGCGTACAGCACATGTATTTACCATTATAAGGTCTGCAAGCGCGGGCTCGCGGCAGATCTCATAGCCCATAGCAATACACATTCCCGCGATCTTCTCGCTATCCGCCTCGTTCTGCTGGCATCCGAAGGTCTGGACGTATGCCATCAAGGGTCGGCCGAGCGACTCTCTTTTGCTCTCGCTTATTCTCTTTACTTTATCTCTGAAATCGTTTTGCCTTTGCAGCTCGCCATCCGGCAAAATTCTGTACTCTCTCATAACTTTTCCTTAGACATTTTAGACATACTTATAGATTATATAATTATACATTATTTTTAGATAAATGTCAAGTGCGTAACGACATTTTCCACAGTGACAAAAAAAGGTCGGCAAGCCGACCTTTATAAATATCTATTTTTCCTTTGCCAATTTTGCGGCTGTAAGTGTGTTCTGAAGCAGCATTGTGATCGTCATGGGCCCTACTCCACCCGGAACGGGGGTGATATAGGACGCCTTGGGCTCGACCTCTGCGAATGCTACGTCACCGACGAGCTTTCCGTTCTCAAGTCGGTTGATGCCAACGTCTACCACAACAGCTCCCTCCTTGACCATATCAGCCGTGACGAATTCCGGCTTACCGATAGAGGCCACGAGGATATCTGCATTGCGGCATATTTCCTTAAGCTTCTGCGTCTTACTGTGGCAGACCGTAACCGTGCCGTTAGCATGAAGTAAAAGCATTGCCATAGGCTTGCCGACAATATTTGAACGACCGATAACAACGCAATTTTTACCCGAAATCTCGACTCCGCTTCGCCGGAGCAAAACCATTACACCCGCAGGGGTACAGGGCAGAAAATCATGGTTTCCTATCATTATTTTGCCCACGTTATAGGGATGAAATGCGTCAACGTCCTTTTCGGGTCTTATTTTGAGCAAAATCTCGGTTTCATTGAGATGCTTCGGCAACGGAAGCTGAACTAAAATTCCGTTTATCTTGTCGTCACAGTTGAGTCTTTCAACAAGCGCGACAAGCTCCTCTTGTGTGGTTTCCTCGGGCAATTCATAGCTTTCGGAATAAAATCCTACCTCCTCGCACGCCCTTTTTTTATTTCTCACGTAGACCTGAGATGCGGGATCGTTACCAACAATAATAACCGCAAGTCCGGGGGCGCAGCCGTGCTTTGTCTTAAATGCAACGACGCATGCCGCGATCTCCTCTCTTACCTGCTTTGATATAGCCTTTCCGTCAATTATCTGAGCCATGTTTCTCTTCTCCTTTTGCGCCGTCGCAGGATTTCTGCGACTTTGCCTTTTTCTCAAAAAATACGGGGCAAAGCTCCATATCCGGCTTTAATACTTTATCGATCTTATTAAGCTTGGCGTCGGGATCGCTATACTTCTTGGAGTAGATAAGTCCCCAAACGAGAAGCGCTCCAAATACGATAAAGCATACCGCGCCCACGACCTGAGAGATGCGGAACGGACCTACGTAAAGGCTATCTGTTCTGAGTCCCTCTATAAACATTCTGCCAAAGCCGTACCACGCAAGATACATGCATGCCACTTGTCCGTTGAATTTCTTTTTCTTGTAGAAAATGTTTATAATGATGAAGCCCAGGACGTTCCACAATGATTCATACAGGAACGTGGGGTGGTAATAAAAGGTCGTTAATAGGCTATCCTCGTTGGGAAGAAGTCCCATGCGCATAAAGTACAGGGGGCTACCCTCCGCAACAACACCGCCGTGCGCTTCCGCGTTAAAAAAGTTTCCCCATCTACCGATTGCCTGGGCGATCATTACACCAGGTCCCGCCATATCCATAAGCTTTATGGTGTTTATCTTCTTTATACGTGTGGCAATGACTATTCCGAGAATACCGCAGATAATTCCGCCGTAAATGGCAAGTCCACCGTTTCTGAGATTGAACACATTTTTTATAAATTGAACAAAGTCAAAGGGCTCCGGAATGTATTTATCAAGGCTTGTCACAACATAGTAAAGTCTTGCGCCCACTACTCCGAGAATGACGGTCCACAGCGCAACGTCTATAAGATCGTCAACCTTGATTTTCTCAAAATAGCTTCTGTATGCGGCATAACAAAACGCGGTTATTATACCGAGTGTGATAATAATACCGTACCAATATACGGGAAAGTTCCCGCCAACATTGAACGCTACGTTATCAACGGTAAATTCCCCGATCCCAAGACCGGGAAATGATATTAGAGTCTTAGTCAACATTAATTACTCCTCTCTCTGCGGATAGATGACCGACAGTGTAAAGTATTCTTCCTTAAACATTTCATCGCACAGCGCCATGACGTCCTCATAGCGAATTTCAGAGATGATTTCGGGATAAGAGAACATGTCAAGCCCTTCGAATGAATACGACATAAGCGAAAAGGCAATATCCTCCGTTACGTCAAATTCCGAGATGTATGATGAATACATACACTTCTTCTCTCTCTCAAAATCTCTTTTATCAATACCGATATTTTTGATCTCTGCTATATGCTCCTTTATTTTTAAAAGCACCTTTTCGGGATTGTCGCTCTCACCCGACATCATAACATATCCCGTGGTCGCGCTTGCCGAATATCCCGTGTCAAACCCGGGAGAGATCAATCCGCTCTCAAGCATTTCAAGATAGAACTCCCCCGCCTCTGAGAACATTGAATTCAAGAGGATATTTGCGCTTTGAGCCCTCTTGTACCTTTGTCGCGCGTCCCGTGGAATATCCGTATCCTTTACACCAATTGTGAATATCGGCTTGGATATGGGCATCTCCCTTTTCACACAAGGACTTACAACTGTCTTAGGCTCTATAAATCCCGTAACCCTCGGAAATTGCTCCTCCTTTGTTTCAAGTACTCTGTCAACAACAGCGAGCACATCTTCCACTGTCATTCTTCCGCTGACACACAAAAGCATATTTGATGGAATATAGAAGTCCTTGCAGCACCTGTAAAGCACCTTGGGTGTTATACGTGAGATCGACTCCTCACTGCCGCATATCTCTTTTTTGACGGGATTGTTTTCATACATTCCCTCAAGCATTCCGATATAGCAGCGGTCATAGGGGTCGTCAAGACAGCCCCTTATCTCCTGAGAGATTATGCCGATCTCCTTTTTTACGGTGGTATTTGTAAAGTAGGGATTTGTAACAAAATATATCAGCTGCTCAAGGCATTCCGCTTCGTTTTCGGTTGCGGAAAACAGATATGCCGTTTTATCGTTTGAGGTGTATGCGTTACAATATGCGCCAAGCGACGAAAAAATATCATCCGCGTTCGTTCCGTCCGGGTTGTCAAAGAGCTTATGCTCAAGAAAATGCGCGCATCCCTCAGGCAATATCACTCTTTCGCCATCCTTTTCATATTCCGTCACGTTTCCGCCAAAGTTGACCGACAAAATAGCGTACGTGGCTGTCATGTCCTTTGGAAAAACACAAACGGTAAGTCCGCTCTTATGTATTACTTTAAAATACTCCTCTCCGAGAAGCTCCGAGGAAAAACGTTTGATATCACTCACCGTAATCTTCCCCCTCTTCTCCGTTCATAAAGTACACGGTGTCAAGCACTATTTTTTGCGCCGCTCTGACAACGTCGTCCTTTGTGATGGCGGATATTTTTTTCTTTGAGTCATCGGGTGTTTCCTCAACTCCCGCAAGTATCCTTCTGAAGCTATATGCCTCGATTGCAGACGGACTGTCATTAACCTGACTAAGTCCCGCGATGATCGTTTTTCTTGCGGTCATAAGCTCCGTATCGGTTATATCCCCCGACTTCATCGCGTCAAGCTGTGCTGCTATCTCGGAGAGCGCATCATCCTTTTTGGAAGGATCTATGCCGCATCCGACCTTGATAGTTCCCGTGGCACTATGAAGCGAGGAATAGCAATAATAACAGAGGCTATTCTTCTCTCTTACGTTCATGAAGAGCTTTGACGTAGACCCTCCGCCGAATATCTCGTTGCAGAGCGCCATGGCGTAGTAATCCTCATCAGAAAGCACCGTTCCGCATCTGTAACCAAGCACAAGCCTTGCCTGTGTGATATTCTTGTCCTCATCAATATACTGCGTATCTCTTTGAACGTCAAATTTATCCTCTGAGTACTTTATGCTACTGTCAAAACCGCAGTCAAAGGGAAAATTCTTCTCTACAAGCTCCAAAATACGCTCATGCGACTCATCTCCCACATAGAAGCACTCAATGCGACATTCGTTAAAGAATTGCTCTATGGCTTCGCTTAACTCGCGTGCGGTGAAGGAATCCACCAAGCTGACATTGCCACCGTAGATCTCGAACTCAGAGCCCCGGAACATATATCTTGAGCATTGCTCCGACGCATAGGATTTTGGGTCGTTCACCCTTGCGTTTATATTGTCTATCTCTATTCTCTTTTCGCTTTCAACATAAGAGGATTTAAGAAGTCCGTCAACATCTCTCAGCGGGTGTAGGAGTATATCGGAGACTATCTCCAAAACCTCATCAAGTATTCTTGTATTATCGCCATCAAAGACATATTTATTCTTTAAAAGCTTGCAGGAGATCTTGTATATGCTTTTGTCTCCTATTCGCGTATTCGTATATGCAACGGTGGCGTCATATCTCTCGTCAAGCGCGCGGTTGAGCGCGGTGATGTTCGGATATTTTTCCGAGCCTCGCATCATTACCGCAAGCATAAGCTTATAAAGCGGTGAGCGGTGGGCATCGCTATTAACAATAAAGTTGATCGAAAAGCGCGACATCTTAAACCTATCGGTCGTATGCGTATGGAGTCGCATTTTTCCGTTATATATTTCACTGTGATTTATCTTCATCCCAAAAGCCCTACGAATGGTGTCCTTCCATGCATTATAACATAATTAACTTATTATACACCTATTGTACGACTTTTTCAAGCATTTGTTTGTAAATATACGAAAAAGGGGCTACTTTTTAAGAGCAACCCCTTCTCGTCTATTATATACACATTAACATATCCTTTACTCTTGCAAGCATTTCTCTGAGATCATATATTATCTGCTTGCGATACAGTCTGAGATCTGCGCTTACACCAACGGCTTGGATTCCGCTATTCTCGGCTATGTAAAGGGCTCGGTACAAGTGGTATTTTTGTGTGATTATGACCACCTTATCGAATCCGAATTTGTCCTTTATATGCGTTATGCTCTCATATGTAGAGAAGCCCTCGTTATCGAGAAGTATCCTTTCGGGATCTACGCCAAGGCTCTCTGCATATTTTTTCATTGCAGCGGGCTCGTCGTAATATCGACCGGAGCGATCTCCGCTCATCAGGATATAGTCTGCTCCGGTATGCCTTAACACATCAACACCAACCTTTATCCTGTCCTCAAGCATATGGTTGGGCGTTCCGTCGGATTTCAGGCCCGCGCCAAGCACTACGACACAGTCTACCTTCTCGTCCCGTGGCAGATCAATGGCAATATCGTACACCCGATCTTGCTGCGAAAGTATCACGAATGCATTGATTCCAATCACCGTAAGCACTCCCGTCAGAAAGATGCAAAGAATCACGATCAATATCTTCAAAAGCAAGGCTATAATCCTCTTTTTCCCTATGCCGAGCTTCTTCATGTCAGTCCTTTTTACCCGCGCACTTTGCCGCTATCCTATCTGCCGCCGCGTCAAGATAGTCACAGATGATATACTCTATCATTCCCTTGTCAACGTAGCCTGCAACCGATGTGTCTATCGGAAGCTTCGCCAACAGATCGTAGCCGAATTCCTCTGCTATCTCCTCGATATGGCTATCACCGAATATTTTTATTTCTTTGCCGCAATCGGGACATTTTGCATAGCTCATGTTCTCAACAAGACCAAGCACGTTTACCTTCATCATATCAGCCATGTTAGCCGCCTTTTTCACGATCATGGAAACGAGGTCCTGTGGAGTTGATACTATTACGCATCCGTCGATAGGAAGGCTCTGGAATACCGTAAGCGGTACGTCGCCCGTTCCGGGAGGACAGTCTACAAGCAAGAAATCAAGATCGCCCCATGCCGTATCGGTCCAGAACTGACGAACAGTTGACGCGATAAGCGATCCGCGCCATACGACGGGTCTAGTTTCGTCCTCGAGCATAAGATTTACTGACATGATCTTGATTCCGGTCTGTGTTGCGGGGGGGATCATTGCCCCGTTTTCATCTCCCTCTACGTCACCGCAAAATCCGAATGCCTTGGGAATAGAGGGACCGGTTATGTCGGCGTCCATTATTCCAACCTTATATCCCTTGCGTGAAAGGTGAACGGCGAGCATGCTTGTTACAAGCGATTTGCCTACTCCGCCCTTTCCGCTCATTACCGCTACTATATGCTTTACGTTGCTGCCTGCGTTTGCCTTGTCCTTCTGGATCGCGCCCTTTTTGGAGGGACAATCCAAGGAGCAGGACGAGCAATCATGTGTACATTCACTCATTTTTTTGCCTCCTGGTAAAATCAAGTTTAACTAAAAGCTATTATACACCGATTTTCGCCTAAAATCAAGTGCTATAACGCTTTTTGAAAATAAAAAAGAACTCTTTATCAGAGTTCCTTTTTATCTTACGGTAAAATTAAGCCTCTTTTACGTTGAGAACCTTCTTGCCGTTGTAGTAGCCGCAAACCTTGCATACGCAGTGAGGCTTGAGCATCTCGCCGCATGCGGGGTTGGAGCACTTTACAAGTCCGGGCATTGTGAGCTTGGAGTTGTTGGATCTTCTCTTGTCTCTACGTGCGCTGGACACTTTCTTCTTCGGTACTGCCATCTTGAACCTCCCTCTCGAAGCACACCTATGTATGCCGTCGATTATATAAATTATTTTTAAACTAATTTTCGCGTTTATTTTTCTTCTTTCTTTTCAAGCAGAGCTGCAAGAACCGCAAGGCGCGGGTCGATCTCCTTTGTGGGACATCCGCAATCTCCGTCCTTGAGTGATTTTCCACACTTGGGACAAAGTCCGGGACAATCCTCCGAGCAAAGTATCTTTCTCGGAAAATCAAGCAAAAGTGCCTCTGCAAGCTGCTCGTCGATATCGAGTCTTCCGTTTTCGACTATAACGTACTCGTCAACGTTGTCCTCGATCTGCTCCTCGGTCAAAGCTCCCTCGTCGGCAACCACACGCTCAAAGTCAAGCACAAATTCACCCGAAACGCTGTCAAGACATCTGTCGCACTCGGTCTCATACGCAAGATGAGCCTTTGCCTTCAGCTGCATATATCCTGCACTGTCGGTGATCTCGCCTGTGACGTGCGCGTCCTCCTTAAAGGTTACTCTGTCCATAGGAATTGGGGGAAGCATATAGTCAAAGGTTATTCGGTTCTTTTCTCCGCGGAGAAGCGGACCTACGTCCAATACCATAATCTTTTCCTCCATTATTGCATAAAACGCGACTTTAGTAATTATATATTATGTTTTGCATTTTGTCAAGAGTTTTTTCAAATTTTTTAGGGGTTTTTTGAAGTTTTCGAGAAAAAATTTATCCTTGACATTGATACGTAAAGATGTTATACTTTTACTAATAAGAAAAAAGGAGGGGCGAGGATGCGCACGGCAGGTATTATTTGTGAATACAATCCGTTCCATGCGGGACACAAGCGACAGATAGATATATTGCGCGAAATGGGCTATGACTGCATCGTATGCGTGATGAGCGGCAACTACACTCAACGTGGCGAGCTTGCAATATTTGACAAGTACACACGCGCAGAATCGGCTATCATGGGTGGCGCCGATCTTGTGCTTGAGCTTCCCTTTCCCTACTCCTCGTTCTCCGCAGAGGGCTTTGCTACCGCAGGCGTTCATATACTTGCATCAATTGGCGTTGACGCGATCTGCTTCGGCTCTGAATGCGGCAACGCAGCTATCCTTGAGCGCGCGGCTGAGGCTGTGATCTCTCCGAAATTCAAGGAGATATACTCCGAAATGGCAAAAACGGGTCGCGGCGCGGCGGCGTATTTTGATGCTATCGTAGCTATCACGGGTGATAACGCGTCTTTACTGTCAAACGATATCCTCGGCATCTCATATATTGCGGCAATCAAACGGCTTGGAGCAAGCCTTGATATCATACCGATAAAGCGCGACGGCGCGGCATACAACGAAAAGGCACTTAATGAGGGCGTATTACCGAGTGCATCTGCCATCCGTGAAAAAATAAAGTGCAGCGAGAAGGACATAGAATCTGCTTTGGCGGGATTTGTGCCCGATGGTGCATTGTCGGTGCTTGCGAGTGCGCAAAAAAAAGGACTCGCTCCTGTTTTCACAGACAGTATCGGGGATAAGATACTGTCATTCTTCCGCTTGATATCTGCCAACGAGATATCCTCGCGCGCGATATCGCGCTCTATGGGTGGCGAAGGAGTTGCAGAGGACGGATTTGGAATATGCCAACGTCTTTGCAATACCGCCAAAGAAGCCGGCAGCTTTGAGGAGTTTCTGAACGCCTCATATACCGCGAAATTCACCGATGCGAGGATCAACCGCGTTATTCTCTTCTCGCTTCTTGGTGTTTCGGGCTCGGTTGTGTGCAAGCAACCCGAATACACAACTCTGCTTGCCGCAAGCGGCGTGGGGCGTGAATTCTTATCGGTTATTCGCAAGAGCTGTAATTATCCCATTATAACAAAACCCGCGGATGCCCCCAACTCGGTACAAAAGACTGTTTCAGAGGCGGCGGATTCACTTTACGCGGAGGCTATGGGCAAGGAAATCGGGCTCGATTTCTTCATTAAATCACACCCTTTTATGCTTAAATAACCAAGAAAAAGAATTTTTTAGTGAAATACGGTTGACTTGACCCGTTTTCCGTGATATAATACATTAGATATATACTTAATTTCGAAAGGATAAGCTTGATTTGCAAGCAGGTGACATATATGGCAGCAGAAACACGTAAACAGGCAGAGGGCTCATACCTTTACTACAAAAACAAGCCCCTTGTAAGAGAAAAGGACACTATTTGCTACGGTGATTTCTCCGAGAGATGCGTTCTTCTTTTTGAAATAATGTCTTATACCGAGAAAAACGGTATTAAGGTTCCCGGCAAGATACTTATTCAGGTTCTTGAATCCGAAACAGGCGCAATTCTCAAGCAGGCAGATAAGGACGGTCTTCACGACGCGTTCACTTACGGAATGTTCTGGTACGAGAAGTTCTTGTCCGAGGCAAAATAAGAAGATAAAAAAGCGATTCGCTTGTGCGAATCGCTTTTTGTTATATTATATCGTTTCCGACCGGGGTGTAGAAAAGCTTTGCAAAATCCCCTGCGCTCTTCGAGCGAGGTAAAGCCCACATTACCTTTGCCACGACAGCCTCGGTTGTCATATCGTATGCCTCGGGGATCTCATATTTCTGCTTTATGCGCAGACCAACCTGGTATACGCCCATATCACTTCCCTCGTGAGGAACCTGTGTGGTCATGATTATGCGTACTCCCTTGTCTATGAGCCTTTCAATCTTCTGAACAAACTCGTCGTTATCGTAATAAGGCAGACCGCCGACACCGAAGCTCTCTATAATAACTGCGTGGTATCTATCTGCTATATAATCGAAGATATCTGCCCTCATTCCGGGGATAAGCTTGACGACGATTACGGAGGAGTCTATCTCATCGTAGAACTTGACATCTCCGTCGATCCTCTCATGAATGTAATATTTTACCTCTCCGCGGATAAAGCCGATCTCCGGGTAATCTATGCTTGAAAAGGCGTTAAAGCTCTTTGTGCGCGTTTTTCTCGCCCTTGTCGCCGCGATTATCTTGTCACCGAAGATTATATGAACTCCGCACGCGCCCTCGTCCGCCGCGTACATAAATGCATCGGTCAGGTTTTCTCGCGCGTCGGTATCTCTCTTTTCTATCGGTATCTGCGCGCCTGTCAGAACGATAGGCTTTTTGCTATCCTGAATAAGATAGTGCAGCATTGCTGCCGCATATGCCATTGTATCAGTTCCGTGGGTGATTACGAATCCGTCGTAATCGTTATAGACCTTGCGGATATATCTTGCAACCTCCAGCCAATACTCGGGGCGCATATTAGTGCTGTCAAGATTATAAAGTCCAACCGTTGACACGCGGCAGATCTTCGAAACCTCCGGAACGTGGAACAACAGCTGCTCCGAGGTAAGCGCGGGCGCAAGCCCGTTTTCGCTATCCGCAGAAGCAATAGTTCCGCCCGTGGTGATTAAAAGTATATGCTTCATTTAAAGTCCTCTTTCAATATTTTTCTTGGTGGGAAAAATTCACCAAGCTCTATCGCAACTATCTTTGACTGTATGGGAAAATCGAGCTTGTCTAAAATATCTTTTGCCCTTTCTGCCTCCTGCTCTTCTCCGCAGAACACTGTCGCGTGGGGAACCCAATCATATCCGTTTGCATAGTCAGATTTAAACCTTTCCCTCAAAGCACGCAACTCATCGGTAATCACCGGCTCAAGATACAGTACCCGATTACCAAAATCGTTATATCCCATAAACTGTATTGTAAATTCATCGGTTCCGGATGCTATATCCTTGATCAAGCTACTTATTTCATTTTCACAAGATGTGGGATAACTTCCAAGCGTAATGTGGAACGGTATTCCCATTGTTTGAGTTCCGTCTGCGATCATGCTGATGATCTCTCCTTGCGCCTTTGACATGACTTCCTGCGTCGCATCGTCGAGAACCGCCATTACAGTCAGAAATTTTTCTCTGCTCATATCAGATTCCAAATCCGCCGTCAACGCCTATTACCTGCGCGGTAATAAACGACGCCTTTTCGCTTGCGAGGAAATATACAAGCTCGGCTACCTCCGAGGGATCTCCTATTCTGTAAAGCGGTGTTTGTTCGCAAAGCTCTGCTATATCGTCATCGTCGTAACAGGCGTTCATATCGGTGTCAATAACACCCGGCTCAACGCAATTGACACGAACACCCGACGGGCCAAGCTCCTTTGCCATTGACAAGGTAAGTCCGCGAAGTCCTGCCTTGGATGCCGAATACGCAACCTCACAGGATGCGCCGCATCTGCCCCAAACCGAGCCTATATTAACTATTGCCCCACTTTGCTGACGAACAAAATCGTGAGACGCCGCGCGGCTCATGTAAAACGCGCTTGACAGATTAGTGTTAATCACACGCGCCCATTCATCATCGGTCATATCTGTGAAAAGCCCCGAAGAGCTGACACCCGCATTATTGACGAGAATATCTATGCCGCCGAGATATTCGACCGCCTTATTATATGCCCACTCCGCTTCCTCGGGGTCGGAGAGGTCTGCCTTTATTGCATAAGCGCCCGTAACGTTGGCGCACTCCTCTGCCGCATCGTCGTTTGAGCAGTAAATAAACGCTACCGCACAGTTATTCTGCGAGAAAAGCTCTGCGCACGCACGTCCAATTCCGCGAGAGCCGCCGGTGATTATAACCTTTTTCATTTTTCACCTCGTAATGTCCTTTATGACGTTTTGGGTATATTTCAATAATATTATATCATTGCTGACTGTATTTTTCAATAGATTTTGATTTTTTTAGAAAAAAGACTTGAAAAATTAAAGTTTATACTGTATAATTATTGTGTTTGAAAATAATGTTTGCTTTTGGAGGTTTTTATGGCAAATAATGCAAGATACCAGTCCGCAAAGGAGATCTACGCTAAGTACGGCGTTGATACAGAGGCGGCCATTGCTAAGCTTTCCGACGTGCGCATTTGCATGCATTGCTGGCAGGCTGATGACGTTCTCGGCTTCGAGGGCTCTACCGGTCTTACAGGCGGAATCCAGACTACAGGTAATTACCCCGGACGCGCAAGAAATCCTGAGGAGGTCTTCGCTGACCTTGATAAGGCTCTCTCGCTCATTCCCGGTACACACAAGATAAACGTACACGCAAACTATGCTATCGCAGAGGACGGCGAGATAGTTGACCGCGACTGCATCGAGCCCAGACACTTTAAAAAGTGGGTCGAGTTCGCAAAGGCTCACAACTGCGGTCTTGACTTTAACCCCACATTCTTCTCTCACCCTAAGGCTTCCGGACTTACACTTTCCAGCCCCGACGATGAGATCAGAGCATTCTGGGTAAGACACGGTATCGCTTGTATCCGTATCTCCGAGTACTTTGCTCGCGAGACAGGCTATCCCTGCGTTATGAATATCTGGACAGGTGACGGAACAAAGGATATTCCCGGCGACAGAATGGGTCCCCGCCAGAGATACGCTGACTCTATCGACCAGATCATCGGCTGCGGCTACGACAAGAGCCTTGTTTACGTAACAGTTGAGTCCAAGGTCTTCGGTATCGGTGTTGAGGCTTACACGGTTGGTTCCGCAGAGTTCTCTCTCGCATACGCTATGACAAGAGGTATCACTCCTCTTATGGATAACGGTCACTATCATCCCACCGAGGTCGTTTCGGACAAGATCCCCGCGCTCCTCGTATTCTCCGATAAGATCGCGCTCCACATCACACGTCCTATCCGTTGGGACTCCGACCACGTTGTTGCATACGACGACGAAACAAGAGAGATGATGAAGGAGGTCGTTCGTTGCGACGCTCTTGACAGAGTATTCCTTGCAACCGACTACTTCGACGCTTCCATCAACCGCGTAGCGGCTCTCGTTATCGGTATGAGAAACGTACAAAAGGCTCTCCTTAATGCTCTTCTTACTCCCAATGCTGAGATCAAGAAGTATCAGGACGAGGGCAACTACACCATGATGCTTGCTATGCAGGAAGAGATCAAGACACTTCCCATGGGCGACGTCTGGGTAGAGTTCTGTGAGAGAAACGGTGTTCCCGGCTGCTCCTGCTGGCTCAAGGAGATCGAAAAGTACGAAGCAGAGGTTCTCTCCAAGAGAGTTTAATTCTTCTGATACATAAAGCTAAAGCGGCTGTCACGTGACAGCCGCTTTCCTCTTTTAAATTTTCAAAAGGCAACCGCCGCAGCGGTTGCCTTTGTTATTATTTTTTACTTATAGATCAGTTCTCGTATCCGATAACTGTCTGGTATACGGTCTGAGCGTATGCTCTTACTATAAAGTCATTGGGGTGGTTGATGTTATTTCCTGTGCAATCACGGAAACGCTTAACATCGTTAATATACATACTCATAGTAGTCATAGGCGCAACCGCGCAGTTTGTTCCCTTGTTGTTATATTTTGTAACAAGAGATGCGTAAGCTGCCTCATATTCTCTCTGTGTACTGTTAGCACACCAAGAGCCCGTAGTCTTTGGTACTGAATCGGGGTTAGGCTCCATGGTGGAAACAAGAAGTATATCGGTATTAGCAGCCTTAGCAATGAACTTGTCAACAATTCGGCCTACATAGCCTGCATGTACAGATCCTGAAGTGCCTACGTCATTCATACCAAACGCTATTACAGCGAGGTCACAGCCGTACTCTGCAAGAAATTCATCATTTCTACTAGAGAAGCTATTGATTCCCACAACCGAAGTATCTCCACCCTGTGAGGTATTGATATATCTGATAGTTCCATTTGTACCGTAAACATCATCAGAGCGAGTTGCATTAGTATAATCGAGTGAAACATACTCAACTGTGTATCTATACTGCTTTGCCAAGTATTGACAGAACATTCTCGACCAGCTGGGAGTATAAGGTGCTTTGTTTGCAATTCCGGAAGCATTCATGCCAACTGTAATGGAATCTCCGTAGAAGAAGATCGTAACATCTTCACCATTCTCAAGCTTATTGATCAATCCCTCGTACTGAGTAGATGCGTAAGACTCGGGAACATCTCCGCCCCATTCGTCTGAATGAGTATAGGTAACAGCAACCTGCCACTTTCTCGTTCCGTTATCACCGAACATTGTAAGAGTGGGCACGCCGTTAACATCAACATATATCTTAGTACTGCTGGCTGTGCTTTCAGGATAATATGTGGAGAGCGGACATACCGGGATACTTGTTCCCGGAAGAAGCACGAGCTTTCCGTCCTCAAGCTTATAGTCCTTACCTTCCTCATAAATGGTCGTAAGGTCATATGAACGAACCGCTACTATTTCGTCCGCACTATAAAGCAATGGCGCGCTTGTCTCACCCTCAAGGAACATTACTGTCTCGTTATGAACAATATTTGTATCCCAAATGGGCTTCATATAAGCGTCAAGATTAAATGTGCTGAGCGATTCTACATCAGGCGTAGAGAAATCTCCACCGATAGTGGGGCCTGACCAGTCCTCGTCCTCGTTGTACTCTGTCAATCCACATACCGTGCATCGTCCGTTTTCCATATTGTGATCAAGAGACTCGATCACTGCAAAGCAGTTAGAGCAGCATACCTTTGTACAATATACGCCACCAATGATTGTCTTGTGTGTCTGAGTTGCATGCGCACAGCCATCAACCGTAACGTTCATTGCCTGAACGTAGAACTGATACATAGACTTTGCGAGGTTATGCTGAGCCTCTGTATATTTTTCTTCAAATGCGATCTGGTTAAGATATTCAAGCATTGTTTTTGTCACGCTTGCGCTATCGCTACCTGCGCTTACAGTTACTGTATATTCTTTATTGAATACCGCAACACCGAGATTGGAGATGCTAACGCTATATACACCGTTACCCTCCGACTTGGGTGTGATGGCTACGGGAGTCCCCGTGCTCTTTTGCACAGTTGCTGTAGGTCTTTCAGTTCCTGTATATGTGAAGAAGAACTTAATCGATGTATTACCGGGCTCCAGATATACCTCGTATCCGGAAACAGATATTTCATTGCCGTTGGAAACGGAGCCTTCGCCCTCAAAAAAGGATGAAAGACCGTTTACGGGGTTGGTTCCCTCGGCGTAAATTCCCTTGTTGATATTGACAGAATTAGCTCCCTCGTTGAAAAGAACGCCTGCCATTGCACCCCAGTTCAAAAGTCCGCGCATAGCGGCATGATAGGACTCGAATGACGAATTGTTCAATACTGCGAGTGCGTATTCACGTATGGAATATACCTTTTCTCCGCTCACATTGCCGGCAGCATCTACGGCATACACATTAACTGCATCTGCCATCTGATCGGGAGAAAGCGGTACGGTTACCACATATTCACCCTTCTCGTTGGTAGACAGGTCAGCCGCAGAGATCTCAGTAATTTCTCCTGCGACCTCAACTACTACCTTTTCGGCATCGCCAAGAGTGCTGTAATTAAAATTCATTTTAACGCTTCCGCCGGCTGCCACGCTGACAGATGACATCACTGCGCCATTTACATCGTTGGAAATTGCTGAAACAGCAGGAACAGCACTTGTTGCAAGCATGGTTATGCAAAGCACAACAAGCATGATCTTCCAAATTTTTTTCATAGATTCTCCTATCCCGCCTTGTGTGGCGTACATTTAAAAAATGCTTGAATAATCTCGCGCGACATGTAGATTTTTCATGTTTTGCGACACTCTGTTTATTATATCATGAAATTGGCAATAAAGCAATACGTAATGACTATTTATTATATCAAATCTTGATGTACAATTCTATTGATAATACTTTTCGAGCGATTTTTCGCATTTTGGCCGCGCGAGCGCGGTCAAAAAAAGCGAAAAAATCGTTTGAGGGGACGAGGTTGTAATACGTCCCCTGCATAATTCGGTTTTTTTTCGTATTTTTCCTTGTATTTGTTACCTTTTTGTCTCAAAAAGGTGTTTGGGCAAATCGCGATTTCCCCAAACAGCTTTTATGAAATATTTTTCTAAAGGAGATTGTCTTTTATGATCCCAAAAGAAATAAAAGCGTCTCCAATTTTCGGGGAGTTTTCCCCGGAAGAACAGGACCGTTATTTTGATTTAAGCAGAGAGAAGGTGTGCGCGCATGTAGATACGTTATATTACACGGTTTCCATATTCAATGACGGCAACGATTGCCCGGAGGGAGTGGCTGAGCTTTTAGAGTCTCTTCACAACTTGAAGATCAAAAAGGCTTTGTACCCTTCTTCTGACTGTGAGTTTTACGGCTTGAGTATGCAAACGACAAGATTTGTTCACTATGAATATTGCTTGAGGCGCGAGGAAGAGTTTGATATATTCGTTTCCTCGATCCTCCCGAACCCACACACGCCACGTATAGTGGTGCAGCTACGTTCCCGGCTTCTGGTGCAAGCCGGCGCATGTCAGGCGATCTGTAAATCCTTCGCGTTCGTTGAGAATATCCTCCAGGCTTACGGACTCGATGTGTCTGAGATCAAGGAAAACCGTATTGACTACGCTTTCCACACGAACCTTGTTCAAAACCCTTACAAATTCTTTAGCGACGGAATGCTCCTCAAAAAGCTAAAAAGTAAGCTTCGTATATATCACAAGGTCGGCGAGATCGGTAAGTCGATCGATATTGATTACATATCATTCGGTCACCGCGCAAGCAACGATATATTCGTACGTATATACAATAAGTCACGTGAGGTCGTTGAGAAAAACTATAAAGCGTTCTTTATCGATAAATGGTACAAGGACAAGCTTATCAACTCTTACGATCACTACGTATATACAAAGGCGTATCAAATGAAAAGTTACGTTACCGGGGTGCTGGTCGCTCGTATAGACTGGTATCTTGAGCACGGAAAAAACGACAGTATCAAGGACGAGCTCAGGGCCATTCGTAACAGCTGCTACGTAAGATCCGATAACGTTGATATGCTCCGGGAGAAGGTTGATAAATACCTTCCGAAGGTGACTCTGATCATGAATGTTGAATATCAGACTAAGAGAAAGTTTTACAGCTCCATGAATGAATGGATAGAGCTCCATCAAAAGGCGTATCTCAAGGACGGTGTTTTTATGGGTTTCTATGAAAAGGGCGCCCTGCCGCTTTTTCGTTTGTTTTCGATCATAGCGAATCGCTCTGAGATCTGCAACTACCTTACCGGCACTTCGCTGTGCTTTGTGGATAAAAAAGGCACAAAGGACGAGAAGCTTATGTATTGGTGGCGCAGAATCCACGAGTGCTACATAGAGGAATACGAAAAACGGATTATTGACCTGTGGCGCTCACATGAGCATCATGCTGATATGGAAAAGACAAAGCGCCGAGTATGCGGCACCGTGGCTTCTATATCGATCTTAAGAAATAACGGTCTTAAGAACAGTACGTTCCTGGAAGACGTTTCAGACGTGCTTTGCACGTTGAATGATAACAATTTCTATGGTTTTGCGCCTGATCCCTCCACGGGAGAGATCCCGATCATAGATCCACCATTTTATCAAGACTTGAAAGTCCGTAAAGAACGGCAATACCGCACGTTGACAAAAGAAATACGAAGAATCAACAAAGAAGAATTTAAAAAACAAGAAGAAAATCAATCAAAAAAAGAAAGTGAGAAAGAAACATGAACAAAAAGAAGTATCTTATAATCGCAAGAAAGAAAACAAAGTACGGTCTTATTCTTTATGCAACCGAAATTAAAGAGGGCTTTGATTCCGCCAACGTCGATCTTGACGACGTTTACATCCAGACTTTCTATTACAAGGGCGCTAATGATATCAAATCAGGTGAACTGCGCGAATTCTCAACTATCAAAGACGAAAAGGGCTACGTTTACTGCTTTGAATAATTCAAACATTGAAAACATTCCAAATAACACTTCTGACGTTATATGGCTCAGATGCCCGATTTGCAATAAGAAGCTTGCGCTGATCTCTGCTGCAGACGTGAGCATAAACTATCTTCAGCAGAAATGCTTTCGCTGTAAAAATGAGGTTGTTTACAGTAAAGGCAAAATATTTATAAAGTGAACCAAGGCAGAGTGTTCCATAGGAATGCTCTGCCTATATTTTTCAAAAAGTGAGGTAAACCACTATGGCATTTTTCAAACGTAAAACACGTACCCGGCGCGGCAGAGGTCGCTATCGCGGCTACTCCGCATCGCGCAGAAGAAGAACCGGGAGAAGAAGCTCCCGAAAATATTACAAGAGAGGTTATTAAACTATGATCAAATTTATACGCAACATCCCCTGGAAAGAAGTGGGAATCATTATTCTCCTGGCCGCGCTTGCGCTCGGCGCAATCGTCGGCATCGGCGCAGCTCTGACCAATAAGACAAAGACGGTATCAGACTTTGTCTTCGCGAAGGGCGAGCTTGATGGTGACGGTCACTACGTAGAATCAGTCAGATCTATCTGCACCAAGGAGCTTATCGAGTGCCAGGGCCTCAAGATCGAGCCTGATTTTGATGCAACAGGCACGTATCAGGTATTCTATTATGGCTCTGATAAGCAGTTCATCGGTGCAACCGAGAAATTCGTAACAGCAGAAACGCCCATATATGAAAAGGGCAACACCTTTGCGATGGCAAAGTACTGCCGTATCGTTATTACTCCCGACGTTCCCAAGGACGAGTACGGTTTCGTTGAGGAAGACTACAAGATCAATTTCTACGAAATAACCGGCATTGCTGGTAAGTTTAATATAACTGTAAATAAGAAGCAAAATTTTGTTGATCCTAGCACGGTAGATTTGATCGAAAAAAATGATGCCGAGCTCGGCGTCGGCTATTCCGTTGGAGATGACAATAAGCTTGTCCCTGAAACAAAACCAGCAGGCATGACTGTAATTGTTGATGTATCTTTTATGGAAGAGCTAACATTCAAATTTGGTAGTGCTGATGCGGTCGTAAATCACTTTATAGATGCAGGCGGCAATGTTCTTTCTAGTGTGTTAGTTTTTGAGGGAGATACTGATAGAGTTGTTGCTGTTCCCGACGGTGCAGTTTATTTATACTGCTTTATGGCTCAGGATAATCCTTATTCTGTTTTTCAAACTAAGTAACTTGACATTCTTAATTTGAAGTGTTATAATAAGCTAATTTCTATTTTAGGAGTTGGGTTTATGAAGAAAAACATTTTCAATTTTTTGAATGCTATTATAATTATCTTAATTGTTCTGCTTGTTTTTGCTGCATGTAGTAAATTGTTTGTTTCATCGAAAGATTCTGTTTTTGAGAGTGAATCTGTTATTCAATCAATTATTGATACCGAAAATTCATCTGAAGAATCTTTGCAAGAAGAATCTGATTCTTCGAACGAAGAAGTGGATTTTACGACGTTAAAGATGGTTGCTATCGGAGATAGCATACTTTCCGGCGCGGGTATTGATTATCCTGTAACCGTAGCGTTAAAGGATATACTTGGGTTAGCATCGTGTGAGAACTATGGTGTTCCGGGTAGCGCTTTGTCTGACGTGTCCGGTCTTAATCCATATATCTATCGTTACGAAAGTATGCCCGATGATGCTGACATTGTTTTGGTTCAGTGTTCCGGAAATGATATTGGTAAAAATCCGGTTGGAAATATCAATGATACCGACCCTAAAACTTTTTGGGGAGCTTTAAAGATTTTAGGAAACGGCCTTCGAGAAAAATATCCTGATGCATTTATATTCTTTCAGCCTGGTTTTTATCGTCATTCTGATTATACCGAAGTCGCAACACCTTATATGGAAGCGATGAAAGAATATTGTAGAATTTACGGATTTGCTTATTTTGATACTTTTACCGAAGAATTTCCTTATGATTATAAGGTGAATACTGTTGATTGGGTACATTTAAATCAAGATTACACTGACAACGTATATGCTCCATATTTAGCAGAATTTATAAGAACGAATTATAAATAACTTAAGTTTTTTTATGAGAAAAGCAGAAAATTTTTCTGCTTTTCTTTTTTGTTTCGAGGTATTATGAAAACTAAAAATAAGATATTTATATTTTTTCTAATTTTCATCTTGATCTCTCAGTCGGTGTGTTTACTGTTTGCGCTTCCGGCAAGTGCCGGTGGGCATACCTCTCCTCTGGAAGATCTTGAAAAGGATGGTTCGTTTAATGCTGCGGATTATCCGGCAATTGAGGGCGATTATAGTATACAGGTTATCCACCTTGGTGAGAACGAAGACGGTGAGCTTCTTGTGTATACGTATCAGCCCGGCAACAACACAAAGCATTTTAAGGCTAAATTTATTAGCCTTTCATTCGATGACACGGTAAGTACTGACATTCAATACAGCTTGTATCCCTTGACTTGGGTCGGTAATGACGGAGTGTTTGATAAATATATAGTCAACAACGTTACTGTTTCGAGTGAAGCTTATCGTTATTACAATATCGGCGCAATTTATCGTCCGTATGATAGCTCTATAGATACAAGCTCTGAGGCAGTTGACACTGTTCAATGTGTTGGCTACGGCCAAGCTCAGGCTTGGTGCGCATATTATTACAATAACGTATTGATATATGAGCGCGAGGATATGGACTATGTTGATATCAATATCAAGGCAACTGGCACGATTCGTTATACTGAGGGTTGGAAACTCTATGATGATAAATGCGATAGCCATTATGTAGCTTTTTCCGTCGATAATTTCGACGTTGAGAAGATCTATGATGCTGATATCAGTTATACTGTAACGGAATATTTTTACACGTTGGATCTTCAAACAGGTGAAGATCACACTACTGTACTTAATGTTAACCATGTTCCCTCAATTAAACTTACCGATAAAGAAGTGGGTTCTAATGATGGTGATGGTTTGTTCGGAAAGAAGTATCAATGGTATCGTATTACTGACGTTAGCACTTTTGTTAAACAAGTGGAAGATGATTCAAATGATAGATTCTCCGATGAAGAACGAACAGCTCTTAGTCAGTGTCAATTTGTTTTCCGTTTTTTGGAAACCGATTATTCTGGTACTCTTACTGAATCTGCTTCCACTGCTCGTTATTCAACTGTTTCTGATATAGGTATTCTTCGTTTGCACTTCCTCTCTAAAGGGCGAACGTACAATCTCGGTTGTGTTAGTGATCTTGTAGGCACGGATAGCACTCCGGAGCTTGTTGTTGATAGTTTTGATGATTTACTCAACACTATTGAGGAACGTGACTGGTGGCAAAAGCTGATGATGGTGCTCATGCTCATCCTCCTGCTTTGGGCTCTGTCGTTCCTCTCCGGCCCTCTTGGACTCGTCTTCAAGTTTATCTGGAAGTGTATTAAGGCGATCTTCAAGGTCCTCGTCTGGCTCATAAGCTTGCCCGGAAGGTTTTTGTCCTGGATCCTGGACAAGCTCGGCAAACGAAAACGACGAAAGCCTCAAGGGAACGGCAATAAACGAAATTCCCGAGGGAACCCTAAAGGAGGGTAAAAGATGGACATAGGTACACTTCTTCTCACCACCGTTTTTGTCTTTGCGGTGGAGAGAGTTTTAACCTTCTTGTTCGACTATTTCAAAGGCAAAAGAAAATCTAAACAAAGGAAAAGGATAAAATAATGAGAACATTTAAAGAAGCTATAAAGATCATTGCGGCTTTGCTTGTGGTTGCCGCTATCGTTGGCCTTGCTGTGTCGCTCTTTAAGGGCAAAATAGATGATGAGGAGGAGACTACCGAGAAGGAAGATATCTGCTTTGGATCTCACAACGTCGCTGCTTCGGTAACCCCGACTGATGACGGCAACGTAACATATGATTATTTCTGCTCCGACTGCGGTACTAAGGTCGCGGAGAGCAGAACCGTTCCTGCAGACCTGGCATACGTTGACGGTAATAGCTTTACAGCTCAAAACAGTATCACCGCAGTGTCTTCGTCTATAAACGGTAGCGTTCCTTACCGTAGTATCAGAAAGACAGCGTACAACGCATCGTTCCCGGGATATGCAAGCGCCACGCTTGCAGGTGCTACGCTTGGTGAATACGTTGCCATCAAGTACCGCGTGCCCACAGCGCCCTCTGATACTGATGCGCAGATCGTATTCCAGTTGACTCTTGGCGGCAAGGCGGTTTGTAACTATCAGTACCTTAAGGGTCACTACACAGGTGGCTGGGTAGTCGCTCTTATACATATAGGAGACAACGCGAACTATAAGAGCCTGATTACAAGTGGTACAACAACTGCGGACATGGTAATTACCATCCAAAACAACAACCTGGACGTAGAGTTCCAGATCTCCTACCTTGCAATGGGCAGCTTTGAAGAGCTGAGCGGACTGCTTGTGGACGGCGAGACATACATGTACCGTGGCAACAGCTTCTCCAACGTTTCTACTCAGACCGAGGTAGATAAAAACGGTCATTGCGTAGGCGCGCACAGCGCAAAGTTTACAAAGGATACAACAACCACCGCAGGAAAGACCTCCTACATTTGGAAGTGTTCCGTATGCTCCGAGATCCTCAGCGAGAGAACCGTTGACAATACGCTTGCGTACATTGACGGAACATCCCTTGCTGCCGGCAACGGCCAGATAACAGGCTATGGAGATAAATTTGAAGACGGCGTTGGATATGCTCACCTTACGTCCAAGAGCGAACTGGGATACTGCGAGGCAACTGTCACAGGAGCAACTCTTGGTAGATACGTTGCAATTAAGTATCGTATAACAGATGCCGCTAACGACGGAAACGTATATTTCCAGCTCTTCCATAGTAGCCATACGTCAATTCACAAGGGCGCGACCGTTACACAGGATGCTCAGGGAGATGACTGGGTAGTAGTTGTGGTTGACCTTGTAAACGAGTCACAGTACATAGCGCTCAATGAAGCAGGAACAACAACCGATCTTACGTTTATATTACGCGTAGCAAACGGAGCCAGCGTTGACGTAGCTTACATGGTAATGTCTGATGACATGAACGTAATCAGAGGCTTCCTTGGCGAAAACGAGACCTTTGAATACCGCGGTGATGGACTGCAGAACGTTCCCGGTGTTGAAATGTATGAAACACTCCCCGAGGAGGTAACCTCCGAGATCGTGACCGATGCTCAGTAAGATCTCATTTTGGAAGGCCGTGCTTTTTACGGTAGTTGCGCTTTTGGCGACTCTCGTCATAAGCTACGCAATCTACGCATACAACAAGGCCTTCCCCGAGGGAATGACCGAAAGCGAATCAATAACCTATGCAGAGCCGGAGACTATCCTTGTGACTTACGAATCCGCATCAGAGTCCTTTGAGCTCGCAACCGAATCAATAGAATCAACTGAAACTGTTGGAGAGATATATTCGCATGAATCCATTTCTGAAGCTTTACCGGAATATCCGGAGTGATTATCGACATTTAGTCAGTACAGTTATAACAATAATTTTTATCGGGTTCGGATTTTTGTTCCCAAATGCCATTCCCCGACTTGCCGAGACCGTCCGCGATCTCGGCGTGTCGGTGGTATACTATTTCGTGGAGATCTTCGTTCCCGAGAATAATCCAATAGTCCCCACCGTCATTCAGATGCCCGCGTGGACGTGGGCTGAGGATATATGGGAGCCTCTGACTATCTTTCCATGGACGTGGGAAGAATTCAAAACACTTTGGTCCACGTATTGGCCTGTATTCTTCTCTGAGGAAACTCTTGTCGGTTATAGTGAGGTCATAAGTAACGTGATTTACGTCCTCAGCCGCCTTTCTTTGCCCGGCGTGCCGTTTATCGCAATTATCATTATGGCGCTCAATAGCTATAAAAATAAGCGTTGTACCAATAGAAATAAAAAGAGCAAGCAGCTCCGCGCCTGGGAGAAGATTCAATTCAAGGTCGTGTACCCGTCCGTGTCCTGGGTAAAGAGCTACGTCGGGTTCTGCCGGGAGCACCCGGGCTATCATCAGTTTTGGCTTTTCCTTTGGATGCTTCATCTGAACGTTTTAAGCCTGTTTACGGCCTTCCTGGCGTATTACCTGTATTTTGCCGCATCCTGGGACGTTGCGAGCCTCTATCCCCAATTTTTAAAGCTCCTTATAGACCTTGCTCCCCCGATTCGCTTTATCCCCGGTGTCGCCTGGATCATCCTCGGAGTTATTATCTACAACAACGTCTGCCGATCTATGGCTTTTGTACGTCTGCGCCACGCGGAGAGCTGCAACCGTGCAGTTCTCTCTCAGAGGGGAGTCCTCACCATAATCTACGGTGAAATGGGTATAGGCAAGACGAATCTCGTCAAGTCTATGGCACTCTCGGCAGAGGTAGAGCAGTTCGACATGGCCTTTGAGATCATGGTCGAAAAGGCTATGATGTTCCCGAACTTTCCCTGGCAGAAATACCGCGATCACTTAAAGAAACGTATCACCGACGGTACGCTTGTTGATTCCTCATCCTGCCGCAAATATATCAAACGTTGCGCCGTCTTTTTTGACCGTATCACCGCGACGTATACGGCGCAGGAGTACTGGGAAAAGAGGAAGAAGCTTAAGCTCCTCAAGAATGACTATACCTTCGGGTACGATTATGACCACTTCCGCACGACTTACAACGATAACCTCAAGATCACAAAGCTCTACGAGGCCCTCGAGGACTACGCATGCGCTTACGTCAAGTTTACCGTCAAGACAACGTTGCTCTTCTCGAATTTTAGCATCCGTGTTGATACAATCATCAAGGACCTCGGTAACATGCCCTATCGTGATACTGATTTCTTTGATCGAGATCCCAGATTCCAGGAAGCTTATTCCCACCACGCCCATATTATCGATTTCGATATGCTCAGACTCGGTAAGAAGCTCGTAGCTGAGAACCCGAAAGCCTCAAGAGCTCCGTCCGGAGTCTACGTAATATCCGAGATCGATAAGGAACGTAAGAACCAGCTCCAGCTCAAGGAAACCAAGATCAATACCGATGAGGCAAACCAAAAGAACGACCTCTTTGAGGCATGTCTGATGATGATCAGACACGCCGACGTTATCTCCAACCGCACCTTTGTCAGAGTCATCTGCGACCTGCAACGCCCGGAAGCCTGGGGAGCTGGCGGCCGCGAGCTCGGTGAGGTTATCTACATAGCCGAAAAGGACGAGCTTATGCCGGCACTCCCGATCTTCTCGCCGTATTGGTTGATAAACTATATCTTCAAAGGCGTAAAAAACAAGTGGAACGCCTATAAGAACGAGCTTGACGTAAACCGTTCAGATCAGACGTTGTTCGTGTATCTGATACACAACATCGTCGCCATGATCTCGAACTATTACGATAAAGTCAACGGCCTGTTTGGAATGCAGACCTTCACCCTCGAGATCCAAAGCGGTCGAATGGACGGAGAGGTAAAAAAAGACAAATGGCGCATCCTTTCAAAGAAAGACTACTCGCGCCGATACAAGACCGCATGTCTGGAAGCTGTATTTGAGAGCTACGAGCCGAACACAATGCACGTAGACGACTTTATCATGTACGCCGGCGAAGTCGGCACACAGGCAGAAAATGAGCTTCAAAACAGCTATTTCCAGAACGATATTAGAAAAATGAAGGAGCAAAATCCCTCCTCAAATTAGGTTTGACAAGGCGTGGCTTTTGTGGTATAATCACAATACCGAAAGTGAGGGGTTAGAAAATGATTGTGAGTAGAGCAATTAAGTCACAGAGAACGTTCCAATTCGCATTGACAAAATTGCAAATACGATACAGTATCATCATTTTATATCACCTCCTTTCGGTAAAATCACCTCAGCATCATCACAAAAACCGCGTTTTGTCAAGAGGGTGTCAAGGTTAGGGTGAATTTGAGGTTCAATATACGTACGTATATAAAAAAGCTCCCCTCGGGGAGCTTTTTTTATGTCCGGGAGTAACTGTTCAACGTTGGACAGTTTTCGCTGCAGCGCAAACTGTATTTCGATATACAGTTTATGCCGGGCATTCACTGTATCGCGCCAAACAGTATTTTATCGACCCTTACAATAAGGATATACGTGTCCTTTAAGAAAAACCTCTATCTGTTCTATGAGTTTCTTTTTGCTGTTTATCTGGTCCGCGTAAAAAATACACTTATCTTTGTAAGAGAATCCTTTGACTGAGTAATTGTGATCATGAAACTTGTAGGCCTCTATGATACAAACATCCTCCAAGTATATCCGAGTGCTTTTTCTGTATTCGTTGAATTTTACTTCGTAATAGTGTTTAGTTCCATCTTTGTTTGGTATTGTAAGGTATTTTGTCATATTCTTCTCCTCTCAATTTGGTGTGGGGTGGTAACGGCTACCACGGCTTTTTATATCAGTAAAAAAAGGGGGCTTTTAAAGACCTTCCCCGGGGGCATTCGCCCCCGGTTCTTTATGCACCGGCGAGAACCTCGCCGGTCTTAACGTCAACCATAAGGTCGCCGACTCTCTGAGATTGCCTTAGCTCCTCGATCCGGGCGAGAACGAGGTTCTTTCTCATGCGGTCGAGAATTAACGTTAGCTCTCCGTACATGCACGCGCTCAGTACGTCGCGATGCGCTCTCAACCAATCCTTGGCAATATCTATCTTCTCGGTCGTGTCTGCACGGTAGACAAACTCGTAAAGGTCTTTCTTGGTCATCTCGTCCTCCTTAATCCATTTGATAATGAACATAGGAGGTATATCCTTGCTCCTTCAGACTGTCGCGGAAGGCTTTCGCCATTTCGGTTCGTCTGAACCCTTGCCCCTCGGTTGCCCCGAGAATGTGATAGTAGCTCTTGTCTACCTTGTAGGGTCGCATGCCCGTGAGCTTAAAAGCTTCGTCAACGTCTGACTCCTTCCACTCGGGGGTGAGCATCAGAGTGGGAGTGTCAAAATTGCACGTTCCCTCGTCCTCAATGTCCTTGAGCCTCTGAGCTTCAGAGTAAGCTACCAGAAGCGCGCATCTGAGTGCCAATATTCTCTCCGCTTTCATCACTTCGTCCCCCTTATCTCAATAGTAATGCCTCGCTTCTGCAAGTCCTTAAGCATTACCCAAAGGTCGTTCGGCACGTCCCAAAGAGTCACCTTGACCCATTCTTCCGCATAGTTCCAGGTCTTGTCCTTGGTGCAGTTCTTGAAGTGTTCTTTGTCGCAGAAGAAGTTATACATAGAGTAAACTTCCTTGCCCTCGCCGTTCACGTACT
The DNA here is from genome assembly GCA_045602385.1 of Eubacteriales bacterium. Classification (GTDB taxonomy): domain Bacteria; phylum Bacillota; class Clostridia; order Oscillospirales; family CAG-272; genus SVTX01. The sequence continues at coordinate 39,999 of JAZSBL010000003.1, forward strand.
CGTGAAGGAAGATTGCCAGGGCGTTGCCTTTGTAGATGCTTATGGTAAATTCCTTTTCGTCTTGTCTGATGAGAAGCTCTCCGATTTTCTCGTTCCAATTCCAATTAAGTGCCATAGTAAAAATCTCCTTTTATACAACTTGAATAAATTTGATGTTCATTAGTACAACCCCGAAATTGTGCAAGGTTCTGAAATTGTCAAAACCCTCTTGCAAATAGAGTTGAGGTGTGGTATAATAGGGACATCAGAGCGAGGGTGGGTGATCTGCCCTCGTCTGATGAACCCTAAAACAAAACGTTACTTTGTTTTAGATCTGCACTGTTTTTCTATGCAGATTTCTATTCGGGAAAGAAGTTTCTCCGCATCTGAACATTGAGGCTCTCTTGCAATAAGTATCTCAATGGCTCTGATAAGCGCAGGGACTTCTTTTTCGTTTATAAACAACTGCATAAACGCATCCCTCCTTCCTCCGTCCTCAGACGGATATTTTCTCCTTTCTGCCCGATACCCGATAGCACAGTAAGATTTCACCCTCGCGAGAACCCCCGCGCTCCCCGAAGGGAGTTAAGAGGTGCGCGCACCTCTTACACTTAAATTTCAGCACTTGTCGCAACAAATGTACAAAGTCGGGCGTAGCCCGAGGATCGAAAAAGTTTTTTTAAAATATTTTCCTTCCTCTCCTTTTGCAAATCTTTGATTTGCATTTCAATAAAAATCGCAGGAAAAAATTTTCAAAAAAGTTTTGCGACCCACCTTTTTACATTTGGGGAGACCTGTGCTGCCTTCGCAGGAAGGGTAAGATATGACAATAACTTAGAGAGGAAATATCGTGGGAAACGCGGAGGAGTTTCCCGAAGTCTTGTTTTAATATCCAAAGTCCAAAGGCTGTCGAGTGGGAGGGGCAGAACGTGGGTCGGCGATAAGGCGAGTCGCCGCGCCGCCCACGTCGCTCCACCCACCGACAACCAAAGAAAAAAAGCCTTGCCGGCACGGCAAGGATCTTAAACATAAAACCGAACCAAAATCCAACGTAGGATTTTGGTAGTATATCAAGTATATCAGAGGTGTAGTTATGGAAAAAAGAACATTCAGAAGATTTAGTTACCAGGATCGTCTTAAGATTGAGGCACTATATAATGCCCGCGTGCCGGTGAAGAAGATCGCCGAGGAAGTCGGCTTTCATTTCACGTGTGTTTATAAAGAGCTTAAGCTCGGTTATTATATGCACAAGAATCATGATTGGACCTATATCAAAAGATACAGCGCAGATCTTGCACAGCAGCATAGTGATTTTAACACAGCCGGCAGAGCTAAGGATCTGAAAGTTGGTAATGATTACAAATTTGTCCGCTACGTGGAGGATATGATCATCAATCACCATTATTCACCTGAGGCCGTCCTGGCGGAGATCCGGCGCAAGAAATTGCACTTCAATACCGAAGTTTCCGCGCGTACTATTTACCGCTATATCGATAACGGCATCTTCCCAAACCTCACCAGGAAGTCACTCCCTTATAGAGGTAAACGTCAGAAAAAGAAAAAAGAAAGTATTGTCTTGGCCCAGCCGAAGCTCGGAAGATCCATTGAAAAACGCCCGGAAGACGTGAGCTCGCGTGTCACCTTCGGCCATTGGGAGCTTGATTCGGTTATCGGCAGACGTGAAAAGGGCGAAACGTTGCTTGTCTTTACTGAACGTAAAACACGTTATCAGCTCATATTCAGATCTCCCGATAAGTCTCCCGGTAGTACCGTGCGCGTTTTGAACTCCCTGGAGCTCCGGCTCGGCAAAGACTTCCGTCAGATCTTCAGATCTATAACCTGTGATAATGGTGTCGAGTTCTCTTATACTGATCGCCTGGAAAGATCCCTGCTTGGCACCTTGCCCAGAACGGAGATCTTTTATTGTCATCCCTATTGTTCATCAGAGCGAGGATCCAACGAAAAACAAAATCAAATGATCCGACGTTGGATCTTAAAAGGCACAAAAATAGAGCAGTATTCCGATGAATACATACAGAATACTGCTGACTGGCTAAATGATTACCCAAGAGGCATTTTTGACTACCAAACAAGCCGAGATCTCTTTAAAAAAGAGCTCCGCAAACTTGGTATAAAAAAATTCGCCTAAAAAATTAGCAAAACACTTGACAAATTACAATTTATTATATCAAATATTGTATTTATTCTTTATAAAATGGCACACGTTAATGATTTTACTGCAAATTCGTGTCCGAAATCAAATCTTTTTGACTACGTTGCCGTTTGCCTTGTAGATGGATCTCTCCGGAACGATTCCTCTTACGGGTGAAAGCGGGTAGATGTTTGATTCTCTGCCGATGATCGTGCCGGGATTGAGCACCGATCCGCAGCCGACCTCAACGAAATCGCCGAGCATTGCGCCGACCTTCTTTCGTTCTGTCCTGTATTCCTCGCTCTTATCCTGCGTCTTAATAACGACAAGAGTTTTATCCGACTTTACGTTACTTGTGATAGAGCCTGCGCCCATGTGCGACTTATATCCGAGAATACTGTCGCCAACATAGTTATAGTGGGGCACCTGAACATTATCAAACAGAATGACATTCTTAAGCTCTGTTGAATTGCCCACTACGCAGTTCTCGCCAACAAGCGCGCTTGCGCGTATAAATGCTCCGGGGCGAACCTCGGTATTATGTCCTATAATGCATGGGCCTGCGATATAGTTGTTGGGGTAGATCTTTGCGCTCTTGGAGATCCATACGTCCTCTCCGCGCTTTTCATAAAGCTCCGGATCGAGTGTTGCTCCGATTTCAAGAATAACGTCCTTGATGCCCGCAAGAGCTTCCCAAGGGTATGTGTATCCCGAAAGATATTCCCTTGCCTGAGTGTGGGAAAGATCGTAAAGATCGGTTATTTTTACATTTGCCATTTTATTTTCTCCAAGTATAATTTTATTTGAGTTCCACTATGGTAACGCCGCCGTCACCCTCGCCGAATTGTCCGATCCTGAACGAGGATATTCTCTTGTCACCCTTTAAGAATTTCCAAAGCGCGACCTTTAGCGCGCCTGTTCCCTTACCGTGTATCAGTCTTACCTTGCGGAAGCCTGTCATTATTGCCTCGTCAAAGTATTTATCGACAGCAAGCCAAGCCTCGTCGCCTGTCATTCCGCGCAGGTCTATCTCGTCCTTGAATGAGGAGGATCGGCTTACGGTATAAGATGATGTCTTCATCTTCTTGTCTCCGCTTTGCACGGTGATCTCGTTTTCAACAAGCTTAAGATCCTTGACCTTGACTCTTGTTTGAAGTATGCCTGCCTGTACTCTTACGTTGCCCGATTTATCGGGGTCCTCAAGCAAGGTAGCCGAGCTGCCGAGCGTCATTATAATTACCTCGTCGCCCTTTTTAAGCTTTCTTGGGAGAACGTAATTCTCGTCACGCTTCTTCTCAACGGGATCAAACTTCTCAGAATTTGCGCGCATGTGCTCGCGTACCGCACGTCTGGTGCTTTGAAGCTCGTCCCCCAATCTTTCGGAGTCTCGCGCCTTTTTGAGCTTATCCATCTGCTCCATGATAAAGTCGCTTGAAGCCTTCGCGCTTGCGACCATACTTGCCGCCTTTTGCTGCGCCTTTTCAAGCTCCCTCTCGGCTTCATCAAGTCTCTTTTTGATGATCTTCTCGGATTCAGCCTTGAAGCGCTCGTAATCGGCTCTCATTGCCTCGGTCTCCTCGCGATTTTTCTCCATCTCGATTCGGGTGGATTCAAGCTGACCTATAATATCCTCAAATTTTCTGTTATCAGAGCTTACGTAGTTCTCCGCATGCTCGATTATCTCTCTTGAAAGACCGAGCTTTTCCGATATTGCGAACGCATTTGATTTTCCCGGTGTGCCGATTATGAGCTTATACGTCGGCTTCAGTGTCTCTACGTCGAACTCACAGGACGCATTGCAAACACCCTCTGTATCAAGCGCATACGCTTTCAGCTCCGCGTAGTGAGTCGTAGCCGCGCACATAGCTCCCTTACTTCTCACATTGTCTATGATAGACACCGCCAATGCGGCTCCCTCCACGGGGTCAGTTCCGACTCCAAGCTCATCGAAAAGCACAAGCGAACGGTCACCGACCTTATCCATAAAGGATACTATATTTACCATATGCGAGGAAAAGGTGGAGAGCGACTGCTCTATGCTCTGCTCGTCACCTATATCAACAAGCACGTTTTCGCACACCGACACCGTGCTTCCCTCGTCCGCGGGAATATGCAGACCGGCCTGCGCCATAAGTGTAAACAGTCCGAGTGTCTTAAGCGTTACCGTTTTACCGCCGGTGTTAGGGCCGGTAATTATCATTGTATCGTATCCGTCACCAAGCAGGACGTTAATAGGTACGACTCTTTGCTTGTCTATAAGAGGATGTCTTGCTCTCTTTAAATGGATCAGCCTCTCCTCGGTTACGATAGGCGCGGAGCCGTTCATAGCATACGACATTTGCGCGCAGGCAAATGCAAAGGCAAGCTCGGTTATATTTCTGTAATTGAGCCATATAGAATCGGAATACTCGGACACGCTTGCGGAAAGATCGGCAAGGATCCTTTCGATCTCGTGCTCCTCCTTGGATTCAAGAACACGAAGCTCGTTATTTGCCTCGACTACCTGTGCAGGCTCGACAAAAATGGTCGCGCCCGATGACGAGGTATCGTGGATAAGTCCTTTTACCTCATTTTTGCACTCTGCCTTAACCGGAATAACATATCTTCCGTTTCTCGTCGTTACTATGTTTTCCTGCAGATATTTTGAGTGCGAGCCACCCTGAACGTACTTTTGGAGCGTTTCCTTGATCTTATTGTTGGTTATTCTAATTTGTCTGCGGATATTCGCCAAGGTATCTGATGCCTCGTCTGCGATAAGCTCCTCCGAGATTATCGATCTTTTGATCTTATCCTCAAGCGTTCTGTTGGGCAGAAGTCTATCGAATATCTCGTCAAGCACGGTATCAAAGAGGTGATTTCCGTGGCAATAGTCAATAAGCGTTCTTGAGGTGCGAAGCACTCCTGCGATGCTCAAAAGCTCGCCGGGGGTAAGCACTGCTCCCTTTTCCGCTCTTTCGCAGGACTCGGAGACATCACGAACACCGCCAAACGTAGGCATACCCTTTGCGTCACAAAGTCTTTTGGCGTCCGTGGTTCTCCTCTGTCCTAAAAGCACCGCCTCGATGTCTTCTTGGGGCATAAGCATTCTTGCCATCGCCTTTGAGCCGTCGGTCGGAGCAAAGGATGCAAGAAGCTCACATATCTTGTCAAATTCAAGTGAATGAATCGTCTTTTCACTAAAGCTCATATTCATTCCCCCTTCCTTTGAAACTTTGCTTTAGTTATTTATCTTAGCTACTATATGCCGGGCATCAAGTCCTGCCGCGGACAGATATGTTTGACCTGCATTGCGGTTGACAAACGCATCCTCTGCCGCTATTACTGTATATTTTTTGCCGTCAAGGTAGCCTTTTCCTCCCATAGCGTTGCTAAGGAGCATTCCGAATCCGCCTGTCTTTATCTCTTCCTCAACAAACGTTACGCTCTTAACACAAGAGCTGCCAATGATATTATGTATCTCATCGGCCAACTCGTCATATGGCGAGATATATTCGCAAAGGATTATTCCGCAATTAATTCCGGATTCATTCAGGATAGACTGCGCCTCAATGCACTCGCTTACTATCCTGCCGTGCGTTATTATTATATTCTCCGGAACATTATTTTTATCAAAATCGGTCTTAATTCCGGGCTGCTCACAGTATCCGTCCTTATAGAATACGTTTACTACTTCCTCGGATTCGCTTCCCGAGGGGTATCTGATGGCAGATACACTCTGATCATTCAACGCCGCCGCAAGTGATATTTCAAGGCCCTTGTATGTAACGGGAGTGTATATCTTGACACCCGGAATATGCGACAGAAATGCCACGTCGAATATACCGTGGTGAGTTGCGCCGTCAGAGTTATTAAATCCCGCGCGGTCCACTGCCAATACGATCGGCAACTTTTGCAAAGCCGCATCGTGGATTATCTGGTCATATCCTCTCTGCAAAAAGGTCGAATACACCGCAAATACAGGCTTCATACCGTTTGCGGACAGTGCAGATGCAAATGTTACCGCATGCTCCTCCGCAATTCCTACGTCAAAGAATCTATCCTTATATTTTTCCGCAAAAGAGTCGATGCCCGTTCCCGTGCTCATTGCCGCGGTAATGGCGCATATCTTATCATCGTTTTCGGCAAGTCTACACAGTGCTTCTCCCAGCTCCTTGGAATAAGAGCTTGTCCCTCCCGTCTTTTTAGACGGTGACACGCCATGATATATGTCGGGGTATTCCTCTGCGGGCTTAAAGCCCTTACCCTTTTGAGTCTTGAGGTGAACAAGCACGTTCTCACCCGCACGCTTCGCGGCAAAAAGCAGCTCCTCTACGCTCTCATAGTCGTTTCCGTCCGCGGGGCCGAGGTAGTAAAGTCCCATATCCTCAAAGTAATTACTTCCGTAAAGTGAGTTCTTTATTGATTTTTTTACTCCTCTGATAAGCTTGAAAAGTCCGTTGCCTACAAGAGGTATCTTCTTGACAAAGGTTACTGTAAATCGCTTTGCCTTCTGATATCCGCTACGCTTTCTGATACGGGCAATACTGCTTGCAAAGCGGCCTATATTCTTCGATATAGACATCTCATTTTCGTTCAGAATTATAATGAGCTTTTTGATACCCTTATCACAGTTATTCAGTGCCTCGTGTATCATTCCGCCTGTAAATGCGCCGTCACCCAGCACTACGACCGTATAAGCATCATTGCCAAGAATTCGGTCAGACTCCGCAAATCCAAGCGCGGCGGAAAGGCTTGTTGAGCTATGTCCCGCGCCAAAGCAATCGTATTCACTCTCAAAGCGGTTGGTAAAGCCTGAAATACCTCCGCTTGTTCTAAGGGTTTCAAAATCCTTATATCTTCCCGTTAAAAGCTTATGGGTATAGCTTTGATGACCGACGTCAAATATGATATGGTCACGCGGGCAGTCGAATACGCGGTGTATCGCAACAGACAGCTCAACCACGCCGAGATTGGACGCCAGATGGCCGCCGTTTTTTTCTGTTGTGGATATGATGCAATCCCTTATCTCCTCGCAAAGAGGTTCTATTTCGTTTGCTTTAAGAGTTTTCAGCTCCTCGGGAGAATTCACTCTTCCGAGATATTTATATTCGGTTTTCATTTCTCCCTCCTGCCAACAATGCATTTAACTATATAATTATATCACTATTTTGCATTTTTGTAAAGAGCTTTTTATTCGCCGGACAGATAAAAAACAAAACAAATAAAAATCCACCCGCGAAGCGGGTGGTTTTTCACATGCGGGCATAGCCCTATGTTCCTCGCTATGCGTAAACGCACTGACGCGGACTGCCAACTGCGTAGGATTGTTACTTGCTGCCAGCAAACTGGCCGTTATCG
>JAZSBL010000004.1:0-3684 GCA_045602385.1 Eubacteriales bacterium
ACGGCTCATGGTAACCGTGCCGGTCTTGACCTTGGAAACGTTGAGAATACCCTGGCTGAGCAGACCGAATGCTGCGGGAAGCACGGTGTAGGTGTCACCGTCTACCATATCCGCGGCAACGAAATCGGGAACGCCTGCAAGAACGCTGTCCTCAAAGAATTCGTAGAACTCAAGGTAGCCCGCAAGCTGACCTGTGAGTCTGTGCATCATAAGCTGTGTTACTGCGCCGAGAGAGTCGTTCTCGGGAACAGTTGTATATCCGTCCTCGCTAAGGAGCATAAAGATAGGGGCGGGGGGGAAGCCGCAAAGCTTCTTCATTCCGTCAACGTCCTTAAGAGAGATAGCCTTGTAATTTCTCTCCTCGGCGATAGCCTTAACTGCGAGGTAGTAGCCTGCAGCCTTCATCATAGGCTCCTTGTCAGCGGGCTTCAAGAAGTTCCACTTAAGCATTCTGTTGTTTACAACTTCTTCCTTCTCTACCTCGGTGATCTTCTCGTATCTCTGCTGCATCTCAAGCATCTCAAAGGTCTCGATCTCAACTCCGGTTGTCTTCTTGAGAGACATACCGTCGTAAAGTGTACCGTAGAGGTTCATATCGCGATAGCCCGCCATACCAACCTTGTCAACGAGGAGCTGCTTTGCCGCAACTGCAGCGCGGCAGTAATCCGCAACGACTGCGCTTCTTGTCTTTCTGCCCATTACGTCGTAAACGTACTTGAAGGTGTAGCCAAGTCCCTCAAATGTTGCGCGGAGACCCGTTGTTCCCGCCTGGTCAGCGGTCGTTACAAGTCTGTCGCCCTCATACCAGCCGCAAAGACCCCACAGAACCATGGGGAGATGACGGAAATGCTCCGTTACCTTTACGACAGCGTGTGTGGGGATCCAGCCCGCTACGCATACAACAAGCGCGTCGAAGCTCTCCTTCTTGAGAGCCGCAACAGCAGCGTTAACCTGAGTTTCCTCATAGTCGTCGGCTACGGGGTAAACAGACACGAGGTCAAGACCCTCTGCCTTAAGTGCCGCCTCAGCCGCCGAGCATTTTCTGATTATTACGTCGACGGGGGTATTTACCTCGCCGAATCCTACAAATCCGATCTTTGCCATTTAGTTAAGATCCTTTCGTAACGTTTAATATTTTGTCATAGCTTTGATATCTCTCAAAGCACTCGGTATAGTCTGTGCCACATGACTCATAGACACGGCTGAGCTGAATCATTTCCGCCGCCTTTTCTACCGATTCAAACGCGCCGACACCGACACCCGCCAGAATTGCGGAGCCGAGACAAGCGGTCTCCTTATTTTTTAGTGTAACGAGCTTCTTGCCCGTCATATCCGCCTTCATCTGGCACCAGAGGGGGCTGTTCGCACCGCCGCCCATAGCACGGATCTCTTCTACGTCAAGACCGAGGTAGTCGAGATTTGCCTTGAGCATGCAGGTAACAGACTCCATTACGCTGCGAACGAAATGTCCGCGGTGATGCTCTGTCGTAAGACCTGTGAAGCTTCCTCTTGCCGCAGGATTGTACTTGGGCATAGTAGAGCCGCAAAGATAGGGCAAAAAGGTCACGCCGTCACTTCCCGCAGGAACGCTCTCGGCAAGAGAGTCAAGCTCTCTGAACGAGAAATTCTCGCAGAGCGCGTTCTTGAACCACTTAAGCGCCATGCCCGCAGTGGGAGTCCATGAAAGCAGACAGTATTTGTCGTCAAAGTTATAGTGACAAGGAACTATGCTCTTCTCGTCGTATGCGGGAACCGTGTCGGACGGCATAAAAATAACCATCGTTGTGCCCGTCATCTCGCTGACGATGCCCTTTTTGACAACGCCCGCGCCGATAGCGCCCGCTATCTGGTCGATAGCGCCTGTAACGATCCTTATTCCCTCGTACTCTCCAACCTCTTTTGCGCTGGAGTAAAGCTCGGGGAGCATGCTCTTGTCTACGCCGATAAAGTCGAGCATCTCCTGCCACCACTCTGCCTTGTGAATATCAAAGTAGATAGTAGATGACTGGAGCGTCTTTTCCGAAATAAATCTGCCCGTGAGCTTATAGAGGATCCAGTCCTCAAGCAAAAATACCTTCTTGGTCTTTGCCCATACCTCGGGCTCGTTTCTCTTGACCCAAAGAAGCTTACAGGCAGGCCATGTTGCCGTGATCTCAGGCTGACCGGTCACCTCGTAAACCCTCTTGTGTCCGAAATGCTTTGTAATTATCTCGGCTTCCTCTACCGCGCGGTTATCAAGCCAGACTATCGCCGGGCGGACGGGGTTGCCGTCCGCATCGGTAAGTATAAGGGTCTCACACTGAGTGTCGACCGCGAGGGCGTCAATGCCCATCTCGCGCTTGACCTTCTCAATCTCGCCCTTAACGATAGTCCAGTAGCTTTCGCCGTCGAACTCGACTATATCTCCGTGTGAATCGAGAGTATAGTCGGCAGTCAACGTGATTTTTTCTTCGAGAGTCTCATTGAATACCGCCGTCTTAACAGAGGTGGTACCAATGTCTATTCCCATAAAATTCATACCGGTTGTTTCCTATGTAAAAGAATTATCTCATCTGCTGGAGATCGTAGTGGATATCGTATGCCTTCTCTTCCTCGGTGAACTTGTGGCGTGTATCGATTACCTTACCGTCATTCCACTTTCTGTCGCCGATCTCATCAGCTGTACCCATAATAGTGATGTTTACCTGACGGCGACGAGCGATAACGTGGTCCCAGTCAATGAAGTAGATGTGAGCGAAGAGACCGAGGTCGAGCTTGCCGTCCTTGATGGTCAATGTCTCGCTTCTGCCGAAGAAGCAGGAACGGAGGTGACCGTCAGTGTTCATGGAGGAGTAGTCGCCGGGCTCGTTTACGTATCTGCCGTACTGAGCGTGGATCGGACCGGGGTGACGGTACTGATGCTCCTCAGCGAAGTCGGGGATCATCTTTCTCATTATGTCGAGAAGGTCGTGCTGAAGGAACTCGAGGTCGAAGGAATCGATATCGTGAGAGCACTCCTGAACCATTACGGAGCAGGTTGTGTGGTGAGAAACGATAGCAACTGTACCGTTCTTAATACCGGAATCCTCCACCATCTCAAGGATCTCTTTTCTGATGTCGTGGAATGTGGGGATCCAACCTCTGCTCTGAAGCTCTAATTCTTTCTGATAAATCTTGAATTCTGCCATGATAATTTCTCCTTTTCATTTTGGCTTTGATTTTTGGTTTTGCTTTTATAGTTAAATTTTTTAACTTCTGTGTTTTAATTTTTGCCGGTCACCCGACTGACTGCTTTCGCAGATTATTTCTTGTTCAGTCTCTCGCCTACTGCTCCGCCCGGATGAATGAGGGCGAACTGCTCGTTTTTGTAGTCGGTCTCCTCAATAAGCGCAGTCTGAAGCGCGTGGAATATCATACAAAGCGCGGTAGTAGAAGTAGTCCCTTGCGAATTGTATTTATCGGTTTCACGATTTACGTATTGTTTAATAACCACGTCAGCGCCAAGCGCAAGTGGCGATTCTAAGTTTTCAGTAACGGTAATAATTTTAACTCCTTTTACTTTGCAAATATCCATAATAGGAAGAAGTTCTTTAGTCTTTCCACCACGTGAAGCGAAAATCATAACGTCGCCTTCTTGTAAAAATCCCGTTGCGCCGTGAACGGCTTCTGCAGGAGAAATAAATCTTGCGGGACGTTCAATACAGC
>JAZSBL010000005.1:0-23823 GCA_045602385.1 Eubacteriales bacterium
GCGACAATGCCTTGATATACGGGGCGTTATTAATAGACCGTCGCCCCCTACGAAATTTCAAATTTTGATTTATAGGGGTGTCCACGGCTGTAAAATTCGTTTGGATTACGCTTTGCGTAAGCCTCCCTTGTGTAAAGGGAGGCGGATTGCGAAGCAAGACGGAGGGATTGTTCTAGTGCATATGTTTCATTTACAATCCCTCAGTCAACTGCGTTGACAGCTCCCTTTACACAAGGGAGCCTTTCTTTTTAGTCCGCCATCTCCCCCCTACGGGTCTACAATTATGCGTTCTGTCGCCTTGCCCGCCGCAGGCGCACTCTGCGTTTTTTTGCCCGCCGCAGGCGCACTCTGCATTCTGCATTTTGCACTCTGCACTAAAAAAAGAACGGACACCTGCGTGTCCGCTCTTTTTTTGATATTATCTGATATCAACGTTTACCTTCTTGGGATAATCCGCGGCTGCTGCCTTGATCACCATTCTGATGGCCTTCGCAATGCGTCCGCCCTTTCCGATAACCATGCCCATGTCGTCGGGAGCTACGCTCAACGTAAGATTGAGCGCGGTCTCGGTCTCATTGGCAACGACAACGACCTCATCCGGATTGTCAACGATCGCTGATGCGATGTTGCGCAAGGTCTCTTTAAGATCTGTCATGGCTTCTCCTTAAATTTCGGGCGTTGAATTAGTCAACGATACCGGACTTCTTGAGAAGATTTCTAACTGTTTCTGTGGGCTGCGCACCCTTTGCAAGCCAATCCTTTGCCTTGTCTGCGTCGATCTTAACCTCTGCAGGCTCGGTCTGGGGGTTGTAGTAACCGATCTCCTCGATGAAACGTCCGTCTCTGGGGTAACGGCTGTCAGCAACAACTACGCGGTAGAAGGGAGCCTTCTTTGCGCCCATTCTTCTAAGTCTCATTTTTACCATTTTTTTGTCCTCCAAAATATGTTTAAATAATTTTTTTATTTTTCTAAAAGCATTTTTGCTTAATAGCTTAATTTAAAACGGGAATTGCATCTTTCCCATCGCTCTCCGCATCTGCTTACTCTTGCCCATGTCGGAAAACTGCTTCATCATCTTCTTTATCTGCTCGTACTGCTTGAGGAGCTTATTGACCTCCTCAACGCTTGTGCCGCTTCCCTTCGCAACTCTGACCTTTCTTGAGGCGTTGAGCATTTCGGGATGCTCTCTCTCCCTCTTGGTCATAGACTTGATAATGGCCTCCTGATGCACAAGCATCTTTTCGTCCATCTTCGCATCCTTGAGCGCGCCCGGCTTCATGCCCGGGATCATTCCCGCAAGCTGCTCTAAGCTGCCCATGTTTTTAAGCTGCTGCATCTGGTCAAGATAATCGTCAAGAGTGAAGATCTGCTGGCGGAGTCTTTCCTCCATCTCTGCCATCTTTTTCTGGTCGAACTGCTCCTGTGCCTTGTCAATAAGCGTAAGAACGTCTCCCATGCCGAGTATTCGGCGCGCCATACGGTCGGGATGGAAGGGCTCGATCTGGTCAAGCTTTTCACCGACGCCGATGAACTTGATCGGCTTGCCCGTGATATAACGGATAGACAATGCCGCACCGCCACGCGTGTCACCGTCAAGCTTTGTCAGTATCACGCCCGTGATGTCGAGCATATCGTTAAAGGTCTCGGCTACGTTTACCGATTCCTGACCGATCATAGAGTCAACCGTCAAAAGTATCTCGGTAGGCTCGACCGCGCTCTTGATATCCTGAAGCTCTTTCATGAGAACCTCGTCTATCTGCAAGCGGCCCGCGGTATCGATAAACACCGTGTCATAGCCCTTGAGGTTAGCGTACTTTATCGCCTCTTTCGCGATCTTGACCGGGCTTTCCTTATCACCCATCTCGAAAACGGGAATTGAGAGCTTTTCGCCCACGATCTGCAGCTGCTTTATCGCCGCGGGACGGTAAACGTCACACGCGACCAAAAGCGGATTCTTGCCCTGCTTTTTAAGAAGCCCCGCAAGCTTTCCCGCGTGGGTAGTCTTACCCGCGCCCTGAAGTCCGACCATCATTATGACTGTCGGGGGCTTTGGGGATACAACGAGCTTTGAGTTCGTTGAGCCCATGAGCCTTGCAAGCTCCTCGTCAACTATCTTGATGACCTGCTGGCCGGGATTGAGGGATTCAAGCACCTCAACACCGACCGCCCTCTCGGACACGGTCTTTATGAAATCACGCACGACCTTGAAGTTAACGTCCGCCTCAAGCAATGCGAGCTTTATCTCGCGCATGCCTGCCTTGATGTCTGCCTCGGTCAGCTTTCCTCTGTTGCGAAATTTTTTGAAGGCATTTTCAAGTTTTTCGGATAAATTCTGGAACATTAAACTGAATACCTCCTGTGAAAAAATAATTTTTGTGTCAGCCCACGCTGTCTATAAGGCACTTTATCTCCGCCTTTACCTCATCGCTTACCGCACTCTGCTCACAAAGCTCAAGCGCGCGCTTGGCGTGAAGCTGCGCGTCTGCAAACTTCTTTGCAAGTCCGAGCTTTTCCTCGTAAAAGGCAAGCTCCTCCTCGGCTTTCTTGATAAGGTCGCGCACACCCTGTCTTGAAATGCCCATCTCCTCGGCTATCTCGGAGAGCGACATATCGTCGTTGTAGTAAAAATCAAGCGCGTCGCGGCGGCGCTCCGTCAGCACGTCACCGTAAAAATCAAGCAGATATCCGATATTCAAGTCCTTTACAAACACGAAAATCACCCTCCGCTCTCATTTTTTGCCCGTTTTTACCTCAAAATCAAGGTGTAAAGCAAAACACTTTACAGATTATAGCAGAAAAGATCGGGTTTGTCAATAGTTTTGAAAAAATTTTTTTGTTTTTTCAAAATATATATTATAGGGGCGTCCGTGCGGGCGCCCCTTGGTGTTTATTTCTTGTTTTTTATTGTCGGAATCTGTGTTCTCATCACAATGGGATAAATCCCATTCCATTGTCCTTTTTCTTACCGCATGAGGTGCACACATCGTTTGAGTACGTGTGGCCTTCTACCTTGCGGATTTCGCCGCAGGTGTTACAGCTTGCGTCACAGGCGTTATCGTACTTGTGGCCTTCGACCTCACGTGTTTCGCCGCAGGTGTTACAGTCCGCGTCGCAGGCGTTATCGTACTTGTGGCCCTCGACCTCTCGCGTTTCGCCGCAGTTGTTACAGTCTGCGTCACAGGCGTTATCGTACTTATGCCCCTCGACCTCTCGCGCTTCGCCGCAGTTGTTACAGTCCGCGTCACAGGCGTTATCGTACTTGTGTCCTTCGACCTCTCGCGCTTCGCCGCAGTTGTTACAGTCCGCGTCGCAGGCGTTATCATACTTGTGACCCACGACCTCGCGCGTTTCGCCGCAGTTGTTACAGTCTGCGTCGCAGGCGTTATCGTACTTATGCCCCTCGACCTCGCGCGCTTCGCCGCAGTTGTTACAGCTTGTGTCGCAGGCGTTATCGTACTTGTGACCTTCTACCTCGCGCTCTTCGCCGCAGATGTTACAGCTTGCGTCGCAGGCGTTATCGTACTTGTGGCCTTCGACCTCTCGCGTTTCACCGCAGGTGTTACAGTCCGCGTCGCAGGCGTGATCGTACTTGTGGCCTTCTACCTCGCGCGCTTCGCCGCAGTTGTTACAGTCCGCGTCACAGGCGTTATCGTACTTGTGACCTTCGACCTCGCGCGTTTCACCGCAACCGTTACAGCTTGCGTCACAATCGTTATCGTATGTATGGTCGTGGGGTAAGGTTTCCTCTTCGGGGGGAGTTGTACCGCCCGTTGTAGTTTCCTCTTCCTTAGTTGTGGTTTCCTCTTCCTTAGTTGTGGTTTCCTCTTCCTTGGTTGTAGTTTCCTCTTCCTTGGTTGTAGTTTCCTCTTCCTTGGTTGTGGTTTCCTCTTCCTTGGTCGTAACTTCTTCCTTGGTTGTTGTTTCTTCCTTGGTTGTTACTTCTTCCTTGGTTGTAACTTCCTCAGCCTTGGTTGTTACTTCCTCGGTCTTTGACTCGGTATTATTCTCCGCCGCCTGTGTTACGGTCTCCGAGGACTCCGCGCCGACATCGGTCTGGGGGTTCTCCTCTATTTCGCAGGCAACGAGATAGGGTAGGCAAAGCGCCAACACCAACAGGATAGCAATCTTTTTAATGTTTGTCATGTTTATCCTCCAATAAAAATAAGCCATACACATTTATTTTATCATATATCAGTGAATTTGTAAAGAGGTAACAAAAAATATGCAGAATTTTTTTGTTTAATTAGCACAAAAAAAGGGCGCGCCCGATAGAGTGATACTCCAAGCCGAGTATCACGCAGTCAAATCCGTCTTCGACGGGTGAAATCCACCTGCGGTGGATGAAATCGCTTTCGCGATGAAATCCTGCTTCGCAGGGTTGTATCGAGACGGATTTGATTTCATCCAAGGCTTATCCTTGGATTTCATCTGAACGAAGTGAAGATTTCATCGTTGCAGCGCAACGATTTCATTAAACAGACAGAAAAAAGAGATAACATTTCGCCTACAAACCGATTTGTTATCTCTTTCTGCTTGTATATGGGTTTGGGCTTAGCCCATTGCGTTTGACTGGTCAAATGCGATGCTTGCACTTTTGTCAAAGTGAAAATTCTCCGCTAAGGACATCACGCTATGGGGCGCGCTCTTGAACTTTGCTGCTTTTTTCTGTATTTTAGCTGTTTTTTGCTGTCTTTTTAATGTCTTTTTGCTATATTTTCCCACCGCTCTTGAGTATATCTGCGGCTTGTTTTTTTTACTTTGCATGGGATCTGCTTTCGGGCTTGTTTTCCTCTTTTCCCTGCTCCGACTTATGGGGCTTGAGGTCAAAGAGCTTCAGGATAAGCGACACCGTCATTGCGCGCTTTTCCCTGTCCACACCGTTGTAGTTTTTTATCAGGGCTATGAGCTTTTTGGGCGTGCCGCTTGTAAGGTCGGTCAAACTCTTTGCTCCCGTCGATTCTATCGCGGAAAACAGTATCCTGATAAGCTCACGCTTCTCCTCGTCGGTCATGCGCTCCATGCTCTGTCTGAACTGCTCCGCGTTCTTTTTGCCCCGCGCAGACAGCTGTGGCAGGCGGACAAATCTGTTTTTCTCTACCGCCCAGGTAAAGCTATCGTGCTGATATGCCCCGCGCGCCGTGCCGTGGACTACCGTATATTGCCCTCTCATATCAAACATAGTGCCGATAAAGGACGACTGCGGAACGATTATGCAAAGCTTGCGCTTGACTGCCGTAAAGCTCTTTGACCTTGCAAGCTTGCTTGAAAGTCCGGGACCGTCGTACGAATAGGCTCGGATTATCCTCCCACGCAGCTCCTCGCGGCAACAGACCGCTACGTAGACCGCGATGTTTCCGCCCTTGGAGTGCCCGACAAAGTAAAACTTCCTTTCGGGGTACTTCTCTGCCATGCGCTCAAAATACTCCACCGCGCGTCTTTGCGCCGGTATCTCGTCAAGATAGGAAAGGCAGCAGTCCTCGTGCCAGCCGACAAGCAAATCGTCTGTTCCGCGGTAGCATATTACCGACTTGTTGCCCGGCAGATGGTAGGTCACCGCCGCAAATTGGCAATTCTCCTCTTCGCTCGTCCTCCACTCAAAGTCACTTATCAGGCAATCGCCGAATCTTGCGCTCTCGCCCGCCATGCAAAAGACCTGATTTATCTTTTTTGACGGAATTATCAGCCCGAGCCTCACGCTATCGTATTTCTTATCGGGGCAATAGCCGTCCGTCGCCTCGCGGAGCGTTATCGGCTCCTTTGAGATCGCATCGTAATCAATATATGAAAGCATGGCGAGGATAGAACCGTCAACCTCGTTAAACTTATCCGCCGAAAAGGAAAGATCCCCTCTCCAGCTAAGATAATCAACCTGATTTGCCATTATATCCTCACCTCCTGCTTTTATCTATTTTGCTCCGTTTTTGTGGCTTTATTTCACTTGGTCGGTAATTTGCACGCTTGTTGCCTGCTTTATTATCGAGTTGGTGGCAAGATAGGTTATCTTGACACTGTCGCCCGCCTTTGCAAAGATCAAAAGCTCGTTCTTGTATGCCTCGCCCTCACGCTCGATGGTCGCGCGGTATACCACGCCGTCGTCAAGCGTGATATAGAATATCGTATTACCGTCAACCGTAACCGTCTTGACGTCGGTTATCTCGCCCGAAACCGTTATCTCACTGTCAACTATGTCAATATTGGGTATCTCGTTTTCTTTTATAACGCCGTTCTCGACGAGCAGCTCCTTGTACGCCTGCATTGCCTTTGCCTGTGTATCTCCCGTGGCAACGATGCCGTACTGCTCGACGTTTACAAGCGCGTAAAGCTTGACAAGTCCGCCCGCATCCTTAAGCACCATAATGTAGGTCGCCTGACCCTTTACGTTTATAAGCGACGGGAAGGAAGCGACGTAGCCCTTTTCCTGGACCTCGCCCTCTGCGGCTCTCATCGCGCTGTACTCCTCCGCGCCTACTACGGGATAGTACTTATACTCGCCCGTACGCGCGTTTGAGATGATAAATCCGATATTGGACTCGTCCGCCGTTACGGATGTAACACCCGTAAAGTACCATACGTCGTCGCCGATAACGATATAGCCGTAATCGTCTGTGGTCTGCTTGCAGTTCTTGTTTCCTATAACGCTGTTCCAGAAGCCGCCCGACAGTGTTCCGTGCCAATTGTACTTCTCCTCCGCAAGGTCACCCGAATATACCGCGTCTACCCATGCGGGAACTTCGCCTACCGAGTAAAGCTCGCTGTCGCCCGTGCAGGGGTCAAAAATGATGACCTCGGACACGTCCATGGCGCCAAACGGGAAGATTTTGGGTGATAGGCAGGAGATAACGTAGTGGGGATTGCCGCTCTCGTCTATCTCAAAGCTGATAAAATCGTCAAAGATCTTTGTGGGGTAGTCAAAGCGGAGCTTACGCAAAAGATCGTCGCCGAAATATCCGCTATCGACGTATTTAAGCGATTTTTCAAGCTTAACGTACTCCGCGGTGTTATTTACGGGGTCTACCATAACGTAGCCGGGCACTCCCTTTTCCCTGTTGGCTATCCACTTGAAGAAATCGTCGTATTCAAGGTTCGCTACCTTCTTTGGAGTGTACTTGTAGTTTATCTGCGTATAGGTCTCGGATATACGGTACTGCGATACGACCTCGGAAAGTGAGCCGAGCGTTCTGTTACCGATTATCTGCGCGCTCTGGCCGTCCATAAGCGCGATATTCGTGACCTCGTCTGTCTCCTTCATATCCTCCGCAAAGACCGCCTCCTTGACCTCGATTACCGAGGCGTATGCCTTGGCGTTGAAGAAGGTGGAGGAGATTATACTTCCAAGCAGGATTACAACGACAGGCGCGGCAACAAGAGCAATGGGCAATATCTGCTTTTTGCCTATCTTGCCGACCTTCACAAACGCGTGTGCGCCGCCCTCCTTTATCGTTTTTCTACGTGTCATTCCCTCACCCGAGAAGATAAAGGGATAGGCAAAGGAGAATATCACTGCCGCGAGGTAGCCCCAGAACGTGGTTGAGGCAGGGTTGATCTCGGGCAGCATGATATAAAATGAAATTGCGGTGAAAAGTATACCTGATATCACCGATAGGAGTATCTTCTTTTTAAGCTTCTTATCCATAGATAATAACCTCCGAAAAACAAAGATTTGCTATATGCTTTCACGTAGATTATAACACTTTTCCCTTGATTTGTCAACCAAAATTGCTCGGCAGGCGCGCGCGGGGGAAAATTTTTACAAATTTAACGGTAGGGTAAAGAAGTGCAGAATGCAGAGTGCAGAGTTAAAACTCGTAGGGGCGGATTCCATATCCGCCCGCAAAATCGTAGTTCAAATTTTGATTTATCGGGGTATCCACGGCTGTAAAATTCGTTTGGATTACGCTTTGCGCATGCCTCCCTTGTGTAAAGGGAGGTGGATTGCGAAGCAAGACGGAGGGATTGTTCTAGTGCATATGCTTCATTTACAATCCCTCACCGCCTGCGGCGGAGCTCCGTTTACACAAGGGAGCCTATGTTTTAAAGCGACAATGCCTTGATATACGGGGCGTTATTAATAGACCGTCGCCCCCCTACGAAGCAACATTGTGCTGACAAAGGGGAACCACACAAGTGGGGGGTTCCCCTTTCTCTACAAAATGTTGCTCTAAATCGCTCTCCGCTTTTCTTTTGGCAAAAGAGGCGCAAAATATTCGGCGTGTAGACAAGCTTAATCAAAAACACCTTGCCGAAACCGCTCCCTGCAAGCAGGGAGTCCGAGTAACCTGTAAAAAGAAAGACGCCGCATACGCCACAAGGAGAGTAGTGGGCGCCACTGCACCGCCTGTGCGGTATGTTTCGCCCTCTGCGGAGGGCGACCAACGCTCCGCGCGTTGGATTGGCGCAAGCCTTTGAAAAGGCTTGACCGAAACTTTAATGTCGCTTCGCGCTGTAGCCGTGAAGTCCCCCCATAAATCGCAATTTAAAAAGCCCCTTGTGGGGGCTTTGGTGTTATTTTCTGTTATAAGGGCGCTCTCAAGCCCAAACAAACTTTTTCTGCTCGCCCTCGATAAGCTCCGCGGTGCGCATGTCCTGTATCTCCGAAGCGTCAAGCACAAGCGCAAATTTTCTCTTGACCTTGACCCACTCGCCACGCTTGATTATACAGTTCTGCCCGTTCACCGCCACGTACACGTCGTCGCGGTAGCGGTCGTTGTCCTTGAAAAGCTTTACCGATATATACTCGTTGAGGTAATCCTCGTACTGCTTTGCCTCTGCGCGCGCTCTCTCCTCTGCCGCCTTCTTATTTTGGCGCAGGAGCGCGTTCTCTGCCTCCTTCTCGGCAAGCTTCTGCTCGTATTCCGCCTTGAGCGCGGCAATTCTCTCGTCAAATTCTTTCATTTTTTCTCCTTTCGGGGGCGTGGGGTGTACCCACGCCCCTTTTTAAGATTTAGCTACTGTCGGCGCGCTACCCGCCGTTTTTCTTGTTATCGGTCTGTCCGCTATATCTTACGCCGTTGCCGCCGTTTCAATACGGATCATGAACGCCTCTACAAGGCGCACGGTGACCTTGGTTGCCTTCCAGCCGACTGTCGCTCTCTGATTGAGAGGGTCGGATGAGCCCGCGCTGCCAAGCTGCTTGACGATATGCTCAAGTCCGCCGCCCGCAAGAGAGGTCGTGCCGTACGCGTTCTCGCCGAACACAAGTGTTGCGTAAACGTCTGCACCGCACGCGCCTGCCTCACCGGGATATATGATCTCGTCCTTTGCGGCGGTCACGGATGCAGCGGTCGCCTTGGTGCTGTCTGTGCAAAGTGTCATGTCGGTTGTGGTATTCGCCGAAACGTAATACTTCTTGCCGCCGATAAGCACCGCTCTGCCTACAAGCTCGCCTGCCGCAACGCTACCGCCCGTAAAGCTGACCTTGCTTGTCGAGCTTGCAGCCGCGCTGACCTTGAGCGTTCTCGCGTTAGCCGCGAGGTCGGGCGCGTGGAACACCTTTGCCTCTGTGCTTTCAATAAATCTTACGCCCTCGATCTTTCCGATCTCGCCCTCAAAGAGCGAGGAGGGGTCTGCGTACTGCATGGGTGTGCGCCAGTTGGGGTCGCTCATAAGATCGTAGGCGCAGTCGGGGTGGATGATCGCCACGTAAGAGCCGTTGATCTTCTCCGCGTTCTGATTCTTGAGGAATCTTACCGCGCGGCGAACCGCGTCTACGGTAAGAAGGCACGCGTCCTCTCCCTCTGCCTTGATCTGCTCACGAGAGGAGATCTTGCCCTCTCCGTACTGCACGTTAGTACCGCCGACAAGCACCTCGCGGGAGATGGTGTCAAGAGTACGGCCCGCCTGAGAGCCGAGCAGCTTCGTTGCCATGCAGAGATTGTTGTCAATGGCGGTCATAAGCAAAAGGTCGGTAAGCTCAACGTAGCCGCCGTACTGCGCGACAGTCGCGGTGACGATGCCCATGTTAATGGTCTGTCCCGTGGGGGTAACGCCCTCCGCGATGGGATCTGTGATCTTGGGAAGCGGATCGTACTTGCGGAACTGAACGCTCTTGCCCTGACCCTGCGGAATATCCTGCTTCTGCGCGAAGCGATCGTGCACGAGCGCGGGCTCCGCGTTGTCGATAAGATAGTCGGAGTAGTATGTCTTCATTTCGGGAGAAAGGCCTGCGCCCTCTCCGTAAGTCTCAACGCCTCCGTTCTTTGTATTGATAACGCCCTCGGTGCCAAGGACCTGCTCGCCCTCACCGAAAAGCTGCAAATTGATATTAAAATTCTCCATTTATTTTCCTTTCGTTCCGATAGTCGGATTTTATTATAAAACGTAATGTCAAAGGTGGATCTTCTCACCTCTCTGCGCCCGTGTCGCCAAGAGCGCGCGCTCACTCCTTGTAAGCCTTGCAACGTCAAAGGGGCTACGCGTAACGTGATGCGAGAGCGCATTTTCCTGCGCCCTTCCCCGCATGGCGCGAAACTCGCGCTTCATTCTCTCCTCGGTCTCCTTGACCGCGCGCTCACGCTCCTCTCGGAGCAGTATGTCAAGATCCTTATACCTTGATGCCTCTGCCTCAAGAGATCTGACTCTCTCCTCAAGCGCCTTGTATTTTTTGAACCTGCGGTTTATAAGCCTTTGTGTGTCGGCTGCGTATTGCTCACGAAACCTCTCCTTTATCAGTCTTTCGTATTCCTCTCTGTCATTGTCCTGTGTGGGTATCTCCTCACACTCATTCTCCTCGGCAGAGTTGTCGGGCGCGCCGATATTATCACCCTCATCACCCATTATGCCGGGCGTGGCGTCAACATTTTCGTAATCGGTCAAAATGTAAATCCTCCATTCGCTTGAATGATCCGAGAAGGGCTATTGTCTGTTTCGGTTTGGCGTCATGATATTCCACACCGATTCGCAGACCTCTGCCGTGCCGGGATAGGTGGTCGCCATCTGCAAAAATCCGATATACGCCTGCTTCATCGCAGAGCCGTATTCCTCCGAGCAGGAAATGTCAACGTCACCGGGGGCTAATTTGCCAACGCGCAATCCCGATCTCTCGCTTGAAAGAAAGCCGAGCAGCGCGTAAAATATTCCCGATACCGCCGCGCAGACTATATCTCCGCCCGTAGCGGATATATATCCCGCGTGTCCCTGCATCTTAAGCGAGATCTTTCCTCCCTCGCGGCAAAAATCAATATTTATCATGTCTCGCCTCCGTATTCGCGGCGCAGAGCCGAGCGGAGCTTGCCTACGCCCTCAAAATCCATAAGCTCCAGCATGATAAGAGTTCCCTTTACGTTCTCCGCCTTGAACGCGCCGTCCTCGTAAAGCGATCTTATAAGCTCGTTCTTCTCCTTTTTCTCGCTTGGTGAGTTCTCACGCGCCTCGATCCTTATGTCAAAGTGAGGTCTTACGCCGTCCTCCGCCGTAAGCGCCCTTCCCGAAATGCTTACGTAGTCGTGCGAGCCGTCCTCGCCGCTGATGCGGAAGACGCGCTCGGTTCCGTAGAACTCGGCGATAAGCTCGATACAAAGCGAAACTATTTTCTCGTACGCTCTGTACGATTCCTCGATGCCGTCGCGCGAGGACTTCGCTCCCGCCTCACGCAGAACCGTGATAGCCGACGCGGCGGTAACGCCGCCCGTGATTCCGCCCTGCGAAACGTCACGCGAGCCTGTTATCTCCTTAAGCTCCTCAAGCTTCATTCTCTTGCAGTCGATGACCGCGTCGTTGATGGGCGAGATCTCTATCTGGCGGAGCTTTTCCTCGTCGATATCTCCCTCGACCTCGACGATACTGCGATCAAGGTCAAGAAACTCCTTTTCGTTGACACCCAGCGAGCGCTTTGCCCAGAAGCGGACGCGCGATGCCCAATCGGCGTATGAGAGCATGTTGGAATCAAGCTTGTTTATGTAGCTCTGCGCATCCTCTGCGATAGAGATAAGTCCAAAGCCGCAGATCCCCTCCGCCATAGGGTAAAGACGGTCGAATACGACGGGGTAAAGTCCGTGAGCGTACCAGCCGCCCGCGCAGAACTCGTCCGCCTCCGAGGAGTAAAGCACCGTGTCGCCGCAGAATTTACACAGGTGAAGCTCACACGCGCCGCCTTCAAGGTAGCGTTTATAGTACCAGTCTATGACAACGCACTTTCCGTCAAAGCTCTCACTAAAGCCAAGCGAGGTGGCTATCGCGGTGTCGGCCTCGCGGTTGGAATCGTACACGAAATGGGGATAGATCGCCTCGATCGAATCACGGTCACAGACCGATGATATAAAGAGGTTCTTGCTATCCTGAACGTCGGATACGCTCATGTCCCAGAAAATATCGGACATGGGAATGGCGCGCACGTCAATGTCGCCAAGTCCGTCCTCAAGCGCGGTGTTCCAGAACACTCCGTAAATCGCAGTTCCGTGCTTGAGCTTCTCCCAGGCGTTATCAGAGTAGACCTGCTCGAAGTGAGATCTCTCTGTGATAACCGGAATGATACGTGTCAGGCGATCTGCCGCCGCCTCGTCGCGCCTCTCGCGCGGCAAGCATACCGAGGTGGGCATCTTCTCAATAATATCGGCATGCTTGTTGATAATACTGTTGAATATCCAGGATGACGAGCCGCCCGAGCTGTAGACGTCTCTCCATATCTTGTCCTCCATGAGATATCTTTTTTCAAGCGCCCCCTTTGCCCTTTTATACTCCGCGAGAATTCGCCGAGCAGAAAGAATATCGGGGGCGGTAAAGCTTACTTTGTTTTTCATAAAAATCCTTTCAAATTTTGATTTGTCGGGGTGTTGTTCATTTGACTAGGGCATCCTCATCCACCGCTAGCGAGAACCCCCAAAGCTCGACTTCGCTCGCTTCGGGGAACCCCGCCTCGGTCCCCCTTCCCCTGCCTTGGGGAAGGCTAACGCAAAGCGAAACTTATTGCATTTTTATAGCAGTGAAGTACGTTCATGGCTACAGTTAAATGGGCGCCTCGGTTAAACCAAAGCCTTCCCCAAGGCAGGGGAAGGTGGCGCAGCGTAGCTGTGACGGATGAGGATGCACCCTTCAAAATCGCTTAGCTCGATAAATCGCAATTTATCACGCCCCTGCGAATCTTGCTCTTGTTTTATAGAGGTCAAGCGGATCAGAGGTCGGGGACTGCGGAATTACTCTCTCCTCGCGCCGCGGCAGCGCCTTGATCGGCATCTCCATGCATACGTACCGCAGTTCATCATATATATGATCCTCACCCGTCGTGTCAACGTCCTCGACGTCCGTGCTATCGTAGACAAGACACGGTATGGTGCGTATAAAGTTGCGGCAGGTGGAGAATACGTACAGGCGGGGTCTGCCCCCATCGTCCATGGCAAGACGGTTATGCACCTGCATCTTGCCGGCGATCCGTGAGTTGTCCGCGCGGGAAAAGTATACTCCCTGCTTCTCCATGATCTCGCCGATAGACTCGCCGCCGTTCTTCTGAAATATCGCGGGGTCGGCAATACCGTGGATATGGCAGCCCTTGAGGTTCTCGTCCTCCTCTTCAATTCGTCTGATCTCACTTGCCACGCGCGTGGCGTTCCATCTTACCCCCTCGTTGGGTGTGCCCGTGCAGCCATAAAGCTCGCGGATGCGGTAAAGCACTCCGTCGGGATCCTCCGCGTACCAACCCACCGAAAAGGGCCTCGAATATCCCCAGTCGAATGAGCGTAGCCTGCGCCAATGACTTGGAACTCTGAATGGCGAGATTACGTGCGTGCCGATACGCTCGCGGTAGCCCTCGGGCTCGTTTCGCCACTCGGTAAAGACCTGACCCGAAAAGCCGTCCCAGTCACCGTACAGCAGAGCCGCACGCTCCGCATCGGGGAGAGATGCAAGCCGCGTCAGATACTCCGGCGAATTCTGCAGCAATATCTTGTTGTCAAATACCGTGCTTGGCACGAATACCCTCGACTTGCGCCGTATCTCCTCACGCCCGTCCGGAAAGCGGACCTTGACATTCTCCCATATGGTGGTAAGCGGTGGGGCGGGAGTGATAAATCGCTCCTTTACCCAGCCGTGCCCGATGCCGCCGGGGTTTGCCTGCGCCCTCATATAACAGCGCGTGCCCGGCCCTGACGGTCGGTTTCTTGAAAAAAGATAGCTGTATTCGTCAAAGGTGAACTGCGTCAGCTCGTCAAAGTCGATAAAGTCATATCTCTTTCCCTGGTAGTTGTAGCGGTCGTCGGTGTGCGCCATAGAGCCGAAATATATCTTCGCCCCCGATGGGAATTGCCAGAAATGTCGGCTCTCGTTGAATATCGCCTCCGGACAGGCGGCGGTGTATATCTCACGTGAGCGGTCGACAAGCTCCGACAGTTGCGGATAGGTTTTTCGCAGAATAAGCCCGCGATAGTGACCTATATGTATCTGCCGGAGCGCCTCGGCTATCGCGCAGTCGCTCTTTCCGCCTCCCGCCGCGCCGCCGTAGAGCGCTTCGTCCTCAAGACGGCGCATAAACTCTACCTGCTTTGGTTGGGGTGTCCAGATCACCCTCTTTTCCTCTGTCTGCATGCTACCTTTCCTCACGATACTCTCCTGACGCGTCGGGGATCGGATCGATACTGTCCGCCGGCGGCAGCTCGACAACTCCACCCTCTCCGACGTCAATGCCCGTTCCCTTTTCGTTCCAACGGTCGGGCTGGCGGTTTTTAAGCCAGAAGATCGACGCGCGAAGATCGGGCGGAACGTAATCCTCGTCCTCAGCCGTCGCAAGCTCCTCATACTCGCGTATCTTTTTGCCCGTTACAGGGTCAAAATCCACGCGCTTGAGCTTGTGTGTCTTCTTTACCGACACGTTGTAGCCGACGGCGCGCTTATATACCGCCTCGACCACCGAATAGTCCGCCTCTCTGCGGCCAAGCTCTATCGCATCGCGCAGGTTTTTGTGTCTGCGGCTCCAAAGCAGAAGCTCATCCGCAGAGATCCCCGTGCGGGCGGCGATCTCCTCGTCAGAATATCCGTCCTCGGCAAGCTTTCGCACGGTTTCAAGCCCGTACTCACGAAGCCAGGATTCAAATTTAGGCCTTCTCAAGACCCTCACCGCCCGCGCTTGAGGGAGCTGCCCCGTTATCCGCCCCCTCGCGGCGATCAGATGCCGTCCCTTTCGCAAATGTTTTTTGCTCGGCGGCTCCCGTTTCCTTTACGCGGATCACGTACTCGTCCTCGGTAGAGGATATCTCGGCGCGGTACTTGCCTACCGTTTCGGCTATTTCGGCCTTGGAGATGCGGACCTCGCCCTCGCCCGCCGCAAGAGCGAGTATGTAGCTGGCGTAGATCTTATTCGCCGTCTCCGCCGCCATAAGCTTTTCGCGCTCAGCGCGTATCTGCGCGTTTTTTCTCTTTATAATTCTTCTGATATCCAGAATTTTTTTAAAAAATTTCTTCAACATTTTTTCCTTTCGTAGCGGAGTGTACCCGCCGTTTTTTATTTAGCCACACGTATACAACCGTAGACTTGTCCTGAATTCGTCATATCCGCGGACGTATTGATGCCGAGCGAGGCGTTTGGCAGAATGACGGGCTGCCGCGGACGTCAGCCCCTACGAGCATTCGCCGCGAAAACCTTTGTTCAACCCCAAATGGCTAACAACCTTCGTTTCATCTGTTACTCGCGGACGTATTGATGCCGAGCGAGACCCCGAGCGAGGCCGTTATTAAGGAAAGTCGCGCTAAAATCCCGGCGCGAAGCCTTTTTGTCCGCCTCTCCTTGCGCCCCCCTTGAATGAATGATAAGTCTTTCAATCCCGTCCATATTCGGTTATACCTCACCAACGCTCGCCCGGCGAGCGCAGGAGAGAGGGATCCTTAAGGGAGAGAGGATTGCCAAAAATTCAGCATGCACTCTAAAATTCAATCAGCAAGCCCATGCGCTGAATTTTGCAGCACCTCTCTCCCTTGAGCGGCGTTCCTTTGGTTACTTTCCTTCGCTGATGAAGGAAAGTGACGTCCTTCCGCCCTCTGTTCCCCTCGCTGTTGAAGGAAAGTAACATCTCGCCTCTCCCTCGCTCCTTTTCTCAACACGTCTTGCTATGTAATTCTCCTTGCACTGCACCCTCTGCCGCACCCTGTGCGGAATACTTCCTATCATAATGTCTGTCCATTATCGACTTGAAGGTGCATTCCTTCCACGCGGTCGGATGACCGCAAACCCCATATAAAAGCTCCCTGCGAGTAGTCTTGTCGGGAAAAGTGAACCTCGCGCACTCGCAAATAGTCCTCTCCGGGCTTCTCGCGTCCTTCAGATAAGGACACATTCCGGCATATGCCATAAACAAATCCTCCCCCGCATTCCGCGGTATCAAAAACACAAAAATATCATTAAAATCCGCCGAAAATATCTCTCTTAACCCCCTCGGCAGAGGAGTTAAGCATACTTAATACAATACGGTCTTGTTAAGCGGCGCTTAACATCTTAACCGTCGCATCCTTCAATCATACCGAAAAAACACAGAAAACGGGGACTCTGCGCTCTTTCGACACGCCCAAGCATGGGAAAATGCCCGAAACAGTATATCTGCGCTACAAAATTCAAACCTTAGCCGATACTCTGCTCCCTGCTTGCTCTCTTGCTTGACTGAGGCAATTATAGCACAAATGTTCTATAAAGTCAACCCCAAAAAGTCATTAAATTTATTTAACTTTTTTTCAAAAACCTGTTGACATTTGCTTAACTCTCTGCTATAATATAGATATGGAAAGAAACTTTCGCTTTCCGTCGGGTAAACGGGACTGTTCAAAGCCAAAAAAGGTGCCGACGGCACCGGGAAACAACACCCACCTACCCCATTCAATGAACGGAGATAGATATGAACGACTTTAAAACCAGATTGGCGCACGCCATGGCGGAAAAGAATATCAAGGCCGCCGAGCTTTCTCGTCGGACGGGTATCTCGAAGCCAAGGCTCAGCCAGTATAAAAGCGGCGTCTATATCCCCAAGGCCGATGCAATATGCGCAATGGCGCGTGCGCTCGGTGTAAGCGAGGCCTACCTGCTTGGCACCTCGGATATCCCGGAGGCCCAGTCTTCCGGAAGATACAAGGTGCTCCCCGTTGTAGGAGAGATCGCGTGCGGTTACCCCGTCTTCGCAAGTGAGGAGGACGGCGGCGCCGTCTACACCGACGCGGACACGGATGCGGATTTTTGCCTTATCGCCAAGGGCGACAGCATGAAGGACGCGAGAATAAATAACGGTGACACCGTCTTTATCAAAAAGGCCGATACCGTTTCAAACGGCGAGATCGCCGCTATTATTATCGGCGACGAGGCTACGCTCAAGAGAGTATACTACTACCCCGAAAGCACAAAGCTTATGCTGATTTCCGAAAACTCCAACTACGAGCCCTTGGTTTACACCGGTGAGGAGCTTGACGGGATCCGCATTATAGGCAAGGCGGTCGCTTTCAAATCAGAGATAAGATAGACGCTCTCACATAAGCGCATCCTCGATGATCTCATCAAGATGCAGCTCCGATATGCCAAGGCGGTTTATCCGCTCGACAAACTCCTCGGCATCGCGCACGGACGAAAAAACCGACCGATATCGCGCTTCTCCGCCCGAAGGCAGAGAAAAAACGATATCATACCAGCCTTGTCGATTGACGGAAAAACTTGCAAAAACCTTTGACTCTGCCACGCCGCTTACCTCTCATTTTGGGTCAATTTTATTTGATTCTACCACGCACGGGGTTGAATTCTCGATTAAGAGGGCGAAAGGATAGATTAAACCGCGTTTTTTACGCTTTTATTGCAAAATTTGCGTTCTTAAGATCAAACAAGTGAATACTTCCCGAATTGGGTAGAAATATTTGCATGATTATTCAGTCGCGGTTTCTCTTTCGTGTCAATCGGTTAAGGGCTTTGAGCAAAGTACAGTTGAATAATTTAAGTGATTTTACAACTGATTATTCATTTTTAAAAAACAGCACAGGAACATGTCAATCATGCCAAAGGAAACCACTAAACCATCCATTCACAGCGGACACCGCAGCCGCATGAAGCAACGCTTTATGCAAAACGGCGGACGGGACTTCTCGGATCACGAGCTGCTTGAAATGCTCTTGTTCTACGTTATCCCCCGCGCCGATACAAACGAGCTTGCGCATGCACTGCTCCATGAGTTCGGCTCTCTGCGCGACGTCATCAGCGCAGATCCCGCGCGAATCCGCGCAGTCGTTGGAGCGGGCAGATCTACCGCGACCTTCCTTTCATTACTCTTTACCATAAGGAAAAGGATCGACACGCAAAAGTATACCAAGACAAAATTCGTTGCAGACTCTCTATCCAAGGTCGGAAACTTCTTTGTAGACTACTTCAAGGATATCAAAAGCGAGGAGATTTGCGTTATGCTCCTTGACGGCTCGCTTAGGCTGATCGAATGCCGCACACTAACAAACGGAAGCGCGAACAGCGCGCCGCTTGATATCAGGGCTCTTGTAAAGCTCTCTATAATCGACGGCGCATCGCACGTGGTACTGGCGCACAATCACCCGTCCGGTCCCTCGGCGGCAAGCGCGGAGGACAAACAGCTTACGGCTAATATCGAATCCGCCCTCGACGCGGTCGGTATCTCCCTGCTTGAGCATCTTATAGTCAACGAGGTCGGATACAAGCCAACAATGCAGATGCGGATATTTACAAATCCAAAGAACGAGCATACTGCTCTCTACAAGAAATTCTACGAATAACCCCTTTTCATGTAAAAGAAAAATCAAAGTATATACAGTGTACACGTTTACACTTTATAATAAAAAAATTTAAGAATATATAAAGCGGAGGATTCACAAATGGGAATTTTTGAACACGACGACACAATCGAAGTAGGCGCCAATATTAAGGTCATAGGCGTAGGAGGCGGCGGAAACAACGCTGTCAACAGAATGATCTCTTCCAATATCAAGGGCGTTGAATTCATCACAGTAAACACAGACAAAATGGCTCTCCGCCATTCAAACGCTCCCTCTCAGCTCGTTATCGGTGAGAAGCTCACCGGCGGACGCGGAGCAGGCGCAAAGCCCGAGATCGGTAAGCGCGCAGCTGAGGAATCCCTTGAGGAGGTCAAGGGCCTTCTCCGTGATACCGATATGGTATTCGTTGCTGCAGGTATGGGCGGCGGAACAGGTACAGGAGCTGCTCCCGTAGTTGCTCGCGTAGCTCGTGAGATGGATATCCTTACGATCGGTATCGTTACCCGTCCCTTCTCCTTTGAGGGCCGTGTAAGAGCACAGAACGCTAACGATGGTATCGAGGAGCTTGCTCAGTTCGTTGACGCGCTCATCGTTATCCCCAACGATAAGCTCCAGGAGGCAAGCGACCAGAGAATTACTCTCGCTAACGCTTTCGAGGTTGCAGACGACGTTCTCCGTACAGGCGTACAGTCTATCTCCGACCTTGTAAACGTTAAGGGTCACATCAACCTCGACTTCGCTGACGTTTCCACAGTTATGAAGAACGCGGGCTACGCTCACATGGGTGTCGGCTATGCGGCAGGTAAGGACAAGGCTGAAGAGGCTGCAAAGATGGCTATCTCCTCTCCCCTTCTCGAGTCCTCTATCAACGGCGCGCGCGGTATCCTTATGAACATCGTTGCTTCTCGCGACATCGGACTTGAGGACGCTTACGTTGCTTCCGAGATCGTTAGAAACGAGGCTCATCCCGATGCAAACATCATCTGGGGTGTTAAGTTCGACGACGAGCTTGAGGACGAGATGAAGATCACTATCATCGCAACAGGCTTTGACAAGAAGGATGAGAAGGCTTCCTCTGACGACGATATGTGGGATGCTATCATGGGTAGCTCCACAAAGAGAAGAAAGTAATATTCTCACAAGCATAACAAAAGGGCGCGCTCCTAACAGGGTGCGTCCTTTTTGTAATATTTTGTCGTATTTCCAATTGTTTGTTGATATTTTGGATAAAAAAGAGGTATGATCGCAGGATCATACCTCTTTTTTGTAGTTTCGCCTGTAAGCCGGGTTCTGTATTTGACGACCATCAATCTTCGCTTACCGTCACCGATAAGCTCCTGCGACGCGCGCAATGCCACCCAAAAATATTCCCTTGCGGGAAATCGGGGCGAATTCTTTTTGGGTGTTGCTCCAAGTAGGGTTTACAGCAAACCTATGTTACCATAGGAGTGGGTGAGCTCTTACCTCGCCTTTCCATCCTTACCTGAAGTGCTGTGAAAGGCGCAGAACAACCGATAATCAAGCATATTGCTTGCAATTTCAAATCGTTCGGTTTAGCTCCGTTTTTCACATCTGCCGTACAGAGTACGGCGACGATAAGAAAACCGAAGCTTCTGCGTTCTTTCACAACACTTCAGGCGGTTTATTTCTGTTGCACTTTCCCGACGGTTACCCGTGGCTGACGTTATCAGCTACCCTGCCCTGTGGGGCCCGGACTTTCCTCACGCGGATACCTTACGGCGTGACCGCGCGCGGCCGTCTGGCGAAGCTACCCATGTATTTTACCACAAAAATGGCGATTTGTCAATCTAAAGTTTTAATTTTGATTTGTGGGGGTGTTACGGCTACAATTTTTCGTCCGTTTCCGCCTTGCGTAAGCCTCCCTTGTGTAAAGGGAGGTGGATTGCGAAGCAAGACGGGGGGATTGTTCTCGTGCATATGTTTCATTTACAATCCCTCAGTCAACTGCGTTGACAGCTCCCTTTACACAAGGGAGCCTTTGTTTTAAAACGTTCGCCACCTTACAGGCGTAGGGGTCGACGTCCCCGGCGACCCGCCTACGTGGCACACATCTAACTTTTATAACTGCGGGCCGCCGGGGACGTCGGCCCCTACGAGATAAGAAAACGCTGCAAATTGTTCTCGTAGGGCGGTGCCTTGGTGCCGCCGTATCGTTGATTTTGTACCGTTTTCACGGCGGGAGTGAACCCCCGCCCTACGGCGCAAAGCGAAATCTAACGAAAATTCGTAGCCATTTAGTTATATAAAACGGCTACACTATGTATTCTTATGAAGATTTTTGGGGGCGTGGACCCTTTTGCAAAAGGGTCCACATCGCATCTCCTCGCTCCCCCCGCATCCTTACGTCATCTTCTTTTTCATTTTCGCAAGCGCCGCCTTTTCAAGGCGCGACACCTGCGCCTGCGAAATGCCAAGCTGCTCGGCTATCTCGGTCTGCGTTTTGTTCTCAAAATACCTCATTGTGATGATCCTTCGCTCACGCTCGCATATGCTGCCAAGCGCTTCGCGCAACGCGATGTTCTCAAGCCACTCGTCGTTCGCTCCCGATACGTCGGCAAGCTGGTCGATAACGTAGAGCGAGTCGCCGCCGTCATTGTAGACCGGCTCGTATATTGAGATCGGCTCGACCACAGCCTCCATCGCCTCGCAGAGATCCTCCTTTTTGACCTGAAGCTCGCGCGCGATCTCGTCGAGCGTCGGCTCGCACTCGCGCTCCGCGCTTATCTTTTCCCTTGCCTTCAACGCGCGGTATGCAAGGTCCCGTATCGAGCGGCTGATCCTGACGGCGTTATTGTCGCGCAGATAGCGGCGTATCTCGCCGATTATCATCGGCACTGCGTAGGTCGAGAACTTGACGTCAAGCTCTGTCTTGAAGTTGTCTACCGCCTTGACAAGGCCAAGGCAGCCGACCTGAAAAAGGTCGTCCGCGGAGTCGTGCCGAGCCGTAAACCGCTTGATTATAGACAAGACAAGGCGCAGATTGCCGCAGATCAGGTCACTGCGCGCCCCCTCGTCGCCGCGCCTTATTCGGTCAAGCAGCCCCTTTTTCTCGGCATCGTCAAGCAAGGCAAGCTCGCTTGTATTGACGCCGCAAATTTCAACTTTATTATAAAACATGATATTTTCTCCCAAGTTTTCGCCATTTGGCTTTTATTT
The DNA here is from genome assembly GCA_045602385.1 of Eubacteriales bacterium. Classification (GTDB taxonomy): domain Bacteria; phylum Bacillota; class Clostridia; order Oscillospirales; family CAG-272; genus SVTX01. The sequence goes on from JAZSBL010000005.1 coordinate 21,863, forward strand.
CGTCTTGGGAAAATTATTCCCGACACGGGCGGCTTAAATTCGATAAATTGGGTGGAAAAAATTGCATGTTTGTGCCTTACCCGGCAAATTGCAAATTATCGGGTGACTTCACGGCTACAGTGCGAAGCGGCATTAAAGTTTAGGTCAAGCCTTTTCAAAGGCTTGCGCCCATCCAACGCGCGGAGCGTTGGTCGCCCTCCGCAGAGGGCGAAACTCCTTTATCGTTAGAAAGCGCCACAGAGGGGGAATGCCAGCCCGTGAGGGATGGCAGGGGGAACCGCACAAGTGGGGGGTTCCCCTTTTGCTACATAGGCAAATCTTATTCCTTTACCCGCTTTTTTCTTTGACACAAGAGGCGCAAAATATTCGGCGTGTAGACAATCTAAATCCAAAACACCTTGCCGAAACCGCTCCCTGCAAGCAGGGAGTCCGAGTAATCTCTAAAAAGAAAGACGCCGTTAAGGAGAGTTTCGCTCTCTGCGGAGAGCGACCAACGCTCCGCGCGTTGGATGGGCGGTCGCTTTTTGAAAAAGCGACGGAAAACAAAAGTGTTTGTAGCCGTAACACCCCGACAAATCAAAAATTGTGGGCTTATGGCATAAATCTATCGGATCATGCGGAAAATCATCCGAAAAACGCTGCAAAAAAACTAAACCTGCGTGAGGTTTACAAAATCGAACACCCGTGCTATAATTTATTCACACGAAAACGCGGCAGTTTTGGGAAAGATCAACGCAGAAAAAACGGGGTTTGCGATAGCTTTTGCCCAAAACCGTGAAAAAAACTCAACGTAAAACTATGCGCATTTCTCGCGCAAAAATCCGTAATAAACACATCGGAAAGGAGAAGGATTTTATGAGTCAGACAGACAAAGGAATATTGATTTTTTACGAGTGGCTCGACGCGATGGACAAGCTCCCGCCAAGGCAGTACAAGGCTCTGCTCACCGCGATCTGCCGCTTTCAGCAAAAGGGCGAAGAACCCCCTGTATTTGAAGGATATACCGCCGCTTTGGCATCCCTGATATTTCCCTTTCTGCGCCGCAGACGTGACAAGGCGCGTGCAGGGAAAATGGGTATGCACTCTCGCTATGAGCTTGACGACGATTCCATCAGGCTTCAGGAAATAATACAGCGAAAAATGAATGAACGATAGGCCTTTTGAAGAGGCTTGGGCAGAGCTTTTGTTATTAACACAAGCGCCCTTCTGTTAGCGGCTGTGTTAGCGCTTCTGTTAGAACCTATAGAATAGAATAGTATAGAATAATATAGATAGAATAGAATAGTATAGAAAAGAATAGTATACTATAGATAGAAAGATAGAATGAAAGAATACCGCCCCCTGCCCATTCGGGCAGAAGGCGGCTTGCGCGCAAGCGCGCGTTATATCGTTCCCTCGTTCCTTCGTTCCCTCGGTCTGCCCGAGAGAGAGGAAGGGAGCTTTGGGGGAAATTAACTGAGTTTTATAGGCGACAACAATATTGGCAGATCGCAGGGGCGGATTCCATATCCGCCCGATAAATTGCGATTTATCGGGGAGATGGCGGACTAAAAAGAAAGGCTCCCTTGTGTAAAGGGAGCTCCCGACGCAGTCGGGTGAGGGATTGTAAAGCGAGATCGTGCAATAAAACAATCCCTCCGTCACGCTTGCGCGCGACACCTCCCTTTACACAAGGGAGGCTTACGCAAAGCGTAATCCAAACGAATTTTACAGCCGTGGACACCCCGATAAATCAAAATTTGAAATGCGGTTTTTGCGGGCGGATTCTATATCCGCCCGCCGTCAAATTGCGATTTATCGGGGAGATGGCGGACTAAAAAAAAGGCTCCCTTGTGTAAAGGGAGCTGTCAACGAAGTTGACTGAGGGATTGTAAATGAAACATATGCACTAGAACAATCCCTCCGTCTTGCTTCGCAATCCACCTCCCTTTACACAAGGGAGGCTTACGCCAAGCGTAATC